>CAZYXP010000017.1:0-29451 GCA_964651325.1 uncultured Phycisphaeraceae bacterium | reverse complement strand
ATTTGATCGCAAACGGTGCAATCGCGGACAGTGCAATCGCAAACAGTGCAATCGCGGACGGTGCGATCGAACAGGAGGATATGACGCCATGATGAGCGAATCGTTTAAGGGGCCTTCCGCCGAGCCACCGCAAGACGATGTACAATCGGTCGAAGCCCTTATCCGCGCGTACGAAAAGGTTCGCACCGAACTCAGCAGAATCATCGTTGGCCAGGATGCCGTCATCGAGGAGTTGTTTTTGGCGCTGCTGTCGGGCGGACATTGCATCATCGAAGGTGTCCCGGGGCTTGCCAAGACGCTCATCATCAACTCGTTGGCGCAGTTGCTTTCCTTGAGTTTCTCGCGAATCCAATTCACACCCGACTTGATGCCGTCGGACATCACGGGCACGGAAGTCATTGAAGAGGATCGCGGCACGGGAGCCCGATCGCTTCGTTTCGTCAACGGTCCGATTTTCGCCAACGTCGTGCTCGCCGACGAGATCAACCGCACACCCCCGAAAACGCAGTCGGCGCTCTTGGAGGCCATGCAGGAAAACCAGGTCACCGCGGCCGGCTTCCCGCACAAGCTGCCCCGGCCGTTCTTCGTGCTCGCCACGCAAAACCCCATCGAGCAGGAAGGAACGTACCCGCTGCCCGAGGCGCAGCTCGACCGATTTATTTTCAAGATTTTGGTCGATTACCCTTCTGAAGAAGAGGAGTTTCAGATCGTCAAGATGACGACGTCGGTGAAAGCAACCAAGTTGCAGCGCACGTTGACGGCGAAGGAAATCCTCGCGTTGCAAGACACGGTCCGCCGCGTTCCGTGTGCCGATCATATCGTGCGCTACGTGCTCAAGCTCGTGCGTTCGACGCGGGTGGATCAGGGCGGCGTTCCCGACTTTGTGTCCGATTATGTGTCGTGGGGCGCGGGGCCGCGGGCCTCTCAGCAGCTTGTGCTTGCGGGCAAGGCTCATGCGGTCTTGAAGGGTCGATACTACGTGTCGTCCGAGGACATCACCCGCGTGGCGCATCCGGTGCTTCGGCACCGCATTCTCACGAACTTCAACGCGGAAGCGGATGGCGTGAGCGCCGACAGCATCGTGGACCGATTGCTGAAGACGATCCAAGCTGATCCTTCCGCTTCACTTGACCCGGCTCTGGCGGGGCGCGTTTTCTCATCGAACAAGGAGTAGACGCGCAGTTCGCAGGATCGCCGGAAGAAAACCGCGTGCCAAGACTATGACGGCGGCATGCCAAGCACGGATCGACCTTGACGCTTTCGGTGAGACGGGCCCATGGCTGAACGGATTCAGGACTATCGCAAATACCTTTCACCGAAGGTGCTCGCGGGAATCAAGGGCCTGGAACTTCGCGCGCGCATGACCGTGGAGGGATTCGTCGGTGGCATGCATCATTCCCCACGGCGCGGCCTGTCCGTCGAGTTCGCCGACCATAGAACCTATGCGCAGGGGGATGACATCCGCCACATCGACTGGAAGGTCTACGCCAAGACGGACAAGCACTACATCAAGGAATACGAGCAGGAAACGAATCAATCGATCATGCTGGTGGTCGATACGAGTGAGTCGATGAGTTTTCAGGGGGGGGCGTCGCCGCTGTCGAAAATGGAGTATGCCACATCGCTGGCGGCCGCGACATCGTACCTCGCCTCGAAACAGCATGACGCGGTCGGACTCACCACGTTTGACGACGAGATTCGCACGATGATCAAACCGTCGAGCCATCAAAACCAGTGGAAAACCGTGGTTCGAGAGCTCGCCGGCGAAGTCGGTGGTGCCAAGACGGCGACGGGCGACGTGTTCGAACAGCTCGCGGACCGCCTGAACCATCGGATGTTGGTTGTGGTGATCAGCGATCTTTTTGATGATCCCGACGCCACGATTCGCGGGCTGCAAAAGCTTCGATTCCGACACCACGATTTGATCATTTGGAATGTCTGGGATGACGAGGAAATGAGCTTTCCGCTTAGCGGCCCCACGATGTTTGAAGGGCTCGAATCGGCGGGATCCATGCTGGCGGATCCTGAGGCGCTTCGCGCCTCGTACCTGGCGCAGGTGGAGCGTTTTCAAGCCAAGCTGAGCAGGGAGTGCGGACGGATGCAGATAGATTTCGAGCCATTGGCAACGTTGCAGCCGCTCGACACCGCGCTAACCGCCTACCTCGCGACGCGCAGCAGTCGCTTGCGCGGGCGTTCGGCGCGTGTGATGGGAAGCAGGTAGCCCGGTGGAGTCATTGTTGCTAGGCCAGCTCATACCGTTTATCCATCCGGCGCTCGCCACGGCCGCGGTGGCCACGGGATTGATCCCGGTGGTGATCCACCTGATCAATCGGCGGCGTTACCGGCGGGTTCGGTGGGCGGCGATGTTGTTCTTGCAGGCGGCGCAGCAGCGCAGCGCGAAGCGCGTGTGGATGGAGCGATGGCTGCTGTTGCTGGTCCGCATTGCGTTGGTGGTCTTGTTCGGACTGGCATTGGCTCGACCCTACTTTCCAGCGTCGGCGCTGGGCGCTATCGGGTCCACGCGGGGCCACCATATCCTGATGCTGGATAATTCGCTATCCATGAATGCCGGAGCCGCTGACGCTCGGTCTCGCTTCGATCGGGCCCGTTCGTACGCGGAACGTTGGCTGGAAGCCCTACCGCCGGGCGACGCGGTGAGCGTCGTTACAATGGCAGCCCCTGGGGAAGCGGTGATTGATTTTGCCGCGTATGATCGGCGACTGGTTCGCGAGCGCCTTTCCGCTATCGCCGCAACGCAAAGAGGCGTCGATATAGAGGGGGCGTGCGCGATCGCCTACCGCATCCTCAACGAAAGCGAGGCGCCACCGGAGAATCAAACCATCCACATCGTGTCCGACCTCGCGCGAGGTTCTTGGAATGTGGGTTCGGCCGATGGCCAAGCGGCGCCGGCGCCCTACCGCGCGCTGCAGCGACTGGCGGACCGGCTACCGCGTTCGCGTGAGCAGCTTACCGTGGCGCGGGTATCCGGATCCGAAGCGGGCAACGTGGCCGTCACGAATCTGACATGCGGCTCACCCATGCTGGGCACCATGGTTCCGCTGATCCTAACGGCTACGATCACCAATTTCGGCGATGTTGCCGCGCGCGACCGGACGTTGGAGTTTCGTCGCGGAGGCGAAATCATCCGGCGGCAAACGCTTCCGGTCATTGAGTCCGGCCAATCGATCGTCGCCTCGGTGTCGACCACCTTGGCGCTGGCCGGCACCCATGTTCTCGAGGCGCGCCTATCGGGGCATGGCGGCGATGGGTTGCGCGAGGACGATTCCCGATTTTTGTCTCTGGAAACACGCCGAACCCGCCCCGTGCTCCTGGTCGATGGTCGGCCCGGAACATCCTTGCTGCGAGGCGAGGCGGGGTACCTTGCCACAGCCTTAGCGCCGCAGATTCTGCGGACCGCCGACGACCCTCGGCGCGATCCCGATCTGCTACAGACCGTCAGCACAACGTGGCGGCCCCAAGTCATCACGGCGGGGAGCCTGCTCGATGAGGTTCTCTCTGACTACGACATCATCGCGCTGTGCAATGTTTCACGGCTGGCTCGAGAAACCTGGCAAGCACTCGAACGATTCACCAGCGCCGGCGGTGGCCTGATGATTTTCGCGGGCGACTCGCTGGATCTCGACAACTACAACCGGTTTGCTTATCGAGACGGACTGGGCGTGCTTCCGGGCACGTGGACGGCGTCCACCGAGGCCTCTGAACAGCTTACGACCTTCGGCGCGCAGAATCTGACGCATCCGATGGTACATCCGTTTCAAGGCTTCGCGACCAGCGGACTTTTTCTGACGCGGATCGACCGGTATCAGCCGATGACGCTGAATTCCAGCCGTGCGGAAATCGTGCTTGAATACGAAGACGGCGCCGCAGCTTGGGTGGCGTCGACGCACGGGCGTGGTCGCGTGTTAACCTGCACCACAACCGCGGGGATGGGGTGGAACAACCTGCCGGCCAAGGGCGATTATGTGTCGCTGATGATCAACGCCTTCGCCCACCTCGCTCAGGCACACGGAACGCAACGCAACCTTCGCGTGGGCGAGACGATTCGAGAACGGTTGCGCCCCCAGGAAACGTCGCTTGCCCTTCGGATCACTGAGCTCGAACAGCAGGAGGTTCCCGCGCGACTCGCACCGCTGGACGATGGATTGGCGCTCGAATACGGGCCGGTACAGCGCGCCGGCGCCTATCGAGCCCTCATCGGAACGAGCGTGCGCCGTTTTGTGGTGAACGTGGATCCGATTGAATCGGACGTGACCTCACTGGAGGAGGCCGGTTTTCTCGCCGCGATAGATCGACCCATTCGATTTATCGGCGATGCTTCCTCTCCTCGGGCGACCCCAGCGATCATCCGAGCGGGCGAGCTCTCGGCGGCGATGCTTTGCTTGGTTGCGCTTCTGGCCCTTGGAGAAATGGGGCTAGCCTGGTGGTTCGGTTCTTCGAGATCGGTGATATAGGCGATACCTGTGACGCACGTTTGGGAATGGCTATTGGGTTTGGATGGGATTCGCCTGGGACGTGACGCGCCGGTTTTCCTCCGATTCAACGCCTCGATCCCCGCGTGGTTGCTTTTTTGTCTGGCATTGATTGCCGGTCTGGCAATTTTTCTCGTGTACAAGCGGGAGCACGTGTCCGCGGGCCGTCGCATCATTGGCGCCCTACTTCGCGCCGCGCTTTTCACTTTGGTCGTCGCCGTGCTTTGTGAACCGGCGCTGGTGTTGCAACGCAACCGCGTCGAAGCGTCTCACGTCATCGTGATGATCGATCGATCGCGGAGCATGGCCGCGAAGGATCGCTACCTTGCTGCCGATTTGGCCAAACGCGTCGCCGCCGGCGCCGGCCTCGGCGAAGCAGACGATCTGCGCGACCATAGCCGGCTCGATTTGGTGACCATGGCGCTGCGCCGCAATCAAACCGGCGCGGGAAGGCGTCTGCTGGAGCACAACGGCCTGCTGCTTTGCACGTTCTCAGGATCGCTGGAGCCGCTTGCGTTTTTCGACGGCGAGGCGGACGTGGCCTCGTTCGACGAGGCCTTATTGGACCTTCGGCCTGATGGACTCAAGACTGATTTGGGAGGCGCGCTGCGCGCGGCGTTGGATCGGGCTCGGGGGCGTCGCATCTCGGCGATTGTTCTGGCCAGCGATGGGCAGAAAACCGAGCCGGCGAGCTTGAGCGAGGCGTTGAACCTCGCGCGCGGTCGCCACGTACCGATCATGCCCATCCGCATCGGGTCCACGTTCCGCCCGAGAAACGTAGATGTTGGCCCGCTACGCGCCGAGCCGACGGTCTTTGTCAACGACCTGGCCGCGTTTGAATTCGAGCTTTCTGCGAGCGGCCTTACCGAGCCGGAAGCGATTGAGACGAAGTTGGTGGATGTGTTGACCGGCGCCACGATGGCGTCTGCACAGGTCGAGGTCGGTGGTGAAAAACCCGTCGTGACGGTGGAACTTCGGATGAAGCCGTCGCAGGTGGGTCGGCGTCGGTACCGTGTTGAGGCCACGGCGCTATCGGGCGAATCCAACCTGGAAGACAACAAATCGGTCGTCGAGATCAACGTCTTGGATGACCAGCTGGATCTGCTCTACGTGGAAGGATATCCGCGGTATGAATACCGCTACCTCAAAAATGCCTTGCTTCGTGAAGAGACCATCAATGTAAGCGTGTTGCTGCTCGAGGCGGACAGCCATTTCGTTCAAGAGGGCATGGACCCGATTCGCGCGTTCCCCCAAACGCCCGAAGCGCTTCGCAAGTATGATGTCGTGCTCTTTGGCGACGTCGATCCGCGCGGCGGCTGGCTCACCGAAGCGCAAATGAGCATGCTGTTGGACTTCGTCGGCAATGAAGGCGGTGGATTCGGGATCATCGCCGGGGAACGATTCGCGCCGCACCGATTCCTGGGAACGCCGTTGGAAAGGCTGCTCCCGATTCGGATCGACCCGAGTTTCCTGGGTCGCCACGACGCTCCGCTGGACACGGGTTTTGCCCTTCATTTGACGCCGATCGGACGGCGAAGCCGGCTCTTTCAGTTTGCCGATGTCGAACGCGCGGATGACGACGGCCAAGCTGACACGACTTTGGCCCGATCAGACCGTTTTCATGATCTACCCAACATCTACTGGTACGCGCGCACGCTCGGCGCCAAACCCGGAGCCTCTGTGCTCGCCGAGCATCCCACCGTCCGATTGGCCGATGGGTTGATGCCGCTGGTCGTCGGTGGACGATACGGCGCGGGCAAGCTGCTGTACTTCGGAACGGACGATTCATGGCGATGGCGGCGCCACACGGGGGAATTGTTTCACGACGCGTTTTGGGTGCAGTTTGCTCGCGAGTTGATGCGCGGTGCTCGGGTGGCGCGGGACCGT
Source organism: uncultured Phycisphaeraceae bacterium (assembly GCA_964651325.1). Taxonomy (GTDB): domain Bacteria; phylum Planctomycetota; class Phycisphaerae; order UBA1845; family UBA1845; genus JADFOB01. The sequence continues at coordinate 23,074 of CAZYXP010000017.1, read as the reverse complement.
CGCTTCCGGTTTCAAACGGATCGCCGTGTCTACGAATACGGGCAAGCGGTTCGGGTTTCTGTGGAAATCCTGGATCCGGCCTTGCTGGCGTTGCAGCCGGAATCGATGGACATCGCGGTGCTTCGCTCTGAGCGGGAGACCGTCGCGGAGGCCGCGAGCTTGATCGCCGATGATCGTTTGGAGCTGCATCGCATCGGTGAGGGGGCGGCGATCTATGAGGGGACGTACCTGCCCCCGGCCGCCGGGCGATTCGTGTTTCGGGCGAAGTCGCTTTCGACCACGCCGAGGCAGTTGGCCGCGACAGTGGCCATTCGCGTGGATGAGCCAAACCTCGAAGGCCGTCGGCCAGAGGCGGACCACGCGACCTTGGCGACCATCGCGGATTCCACCGGCGGGAAGGTGATCGAACTTGACGATCTCGAGGCGGCGTTTTCGACGATTCCCAACCGGAGTGTCGAGGTGCCCGACGACGTGGTCGAGCCGCTTTGGGATTCCAAGCTCGCGATGATGTTGTTTGTGTTCCTCATCGGCTCGGAATGGCTGTTGCGGAAGGTGTTCGGATTGCTGTGACGGGTTTGGCGGGCGCGGTTTCCACGTCCGAGCCGGCGTCCGACTTGGGGCACGCGTGGTCGTGCTCCCTCTGAGCCGCGGGCTTTGGCCCGCGCGGCCTGCGGGCTCGCGTGGCGCGCCGACATGCAGCGCCGCGCAAGCTGAGGCATGCGGCTCGGATTGATGCGAATAAAAAGGGAAATTGCGTTGCGGCGCGCCTTGAATAGAGAGATGAACGCTTTGCACGACACACGATCAGCGCTAATCCGCCGACTACGGTCCATGCGAACCGCGATCCGAATTCGCCTGGTGCTGTACGGGCTGCTGGCTATCTTGGCCGGGGGCATCGGCGCGTTTTTGGCGATCGTCGCGTTTGATTGGTGGCTGTGGCTCCCCGGCGTGCTGCGGGTCTTTGTTTCGGTTCTCTTTCTTGCCGGCTTCGCCGGGGCCACCTGGTACTGGCTTGCCAAGCCGCTGGCCGCTCCGCTTCACATCGAGGCCATCGCCGGCCGCATCGAGCAACACTTCGGGCAACTCACCGATCGCCTGACGAGCACTGTCGACTTCCTACGCAGCGCGCAAGAACCCACGGCCCCAATGATCCGCAAGGTGATCCTAAACACCGAACGCCTTGTCCACGACATGCGTCTTGAGGACGTGTTGACCTTCAGGCCGCTCTTGCGCAGCGCAATCGCATTTGCGTCTTGTGCCGCGATCTTGGCCATAGTGCTTGTTGCGTTTCCTACATGGGCGCAGACCGGTTGGTACCGTTATACGGCACCCTTCGGCACGATTGAATGGCCCCGCCGCGTCACGATTCTGCCGCTTTCGACGGATGGGGCCGTGCCGCTCGGCGAATCGCTCAGCGTCCAGATGAAGATCGTGCGCGGCTTCGACGAAGACCTGCGCGGCGTGGTCAAGATGCGCGACCCGCAAGGCCATGTCAGCGCGATCGCCATGAGACGCAGCGAGGAGGGGTTGTTTGCCACGACGATTGACGCCATCACCGAGGACTTGACCTGCTGGTTTGAAGCGGGCGACGACAGCACGATCCATACTCCATTTGCCATTCGGGCGGTTCGGCGGCCCGTCGTGCTTGAAGCCACGGCCACCATAGATCCTCCGCCCTATGCCCCCAAGCGTCCCGCACACGTTCACGATCTTGGCGTGGATCCGGTACGCGCGCCCATGGGCGGCCGGGCGACGATCGAAATCGCAGCCAGCAAGCCGGTCCGGGCGGGCGGCGGCAACTCGGGATCGGCTTTGCAGTTTGACGATGGCACGACGACCGCCTTGAGTTTCTCGGATGACGCGCACACGAAACTCGCGGCCGCACTCAACATCGATCGGGATATTCGTTTCCAGATTCGCCTCGTTGACGAGGAGGGGTTCGAGAATCACGACGATTTGCAGCGCGTGATTCTGGCCGTCGCCGATCGGCCGCCCGTGATCACCATCGAGCGGCCGACCGCGCTGGTGGAACTGACTCCCCGCGGCGTGCTCGGGTTGCGGGTTTCCGTCGAAGATGACTACGGCGTGGCGTCGCTTTCGTTGCTCGCCAAGTTACCCGAGGCAATCGAAGAACAGACCGTGTCGTTGACCGAGCAATTGATCGAGATAGAAGGTGTTGACCGCAGCCGTCATGTCGTGGAACACGAATGGGATTTCCGAGCCTACGGTCTGGCTTCAGGCGACGTGGTGACCTATCACCTGGTCGCCACCGACAACCGAAAGACCGCCACCCAAGCCGGGCAACGAAGTGAATCAACCATGATGATCGTCAAGATCATCAGTGAGATGGAGCTAGAGATGCGCCTCCGCGACCTGGTGGCCGTGCTGGGGCGTCAGATGCGCGAGTTGCTGCTTGAGCAAATCGAATTGAAAGAGCGAACGCAGCAGGAGCGGCAGGCACAACCCGAAGCAACGCGATCGACCGCACAGCGGCAAGACGCGGTCGCGTCCATTGGTGGTCGGCAGGAACGGCTTGGAAGACATGTTCGTGAACTGTCCAACCGGTTCTCGGATGTGGCCTCGCGCATGGCCCAAGCCGGAGCGGGCATGGAGGAGGCGCGGCGGAGAATCGAAGACATCGGCGGCCGGCTGCGCAAAACCGGCGAAGGGCCGATTTCCGAGGCGGCCGCCCGACTGCGCGAAACGCGCGAGCGCAAGGAGCTTGACGAGCAGCGTGGCTTGCTCGGCGAAGCGGCCCGTCATCAGCAAGAGGGAGAAGATCAACTCCGGGCGATGGCCCGCCAGATCGCCGAATGGGGCAATTTTCGGGCGTTGGTCTCCAAGACGCGTGATCTCTTGGATCGTCAGATAGCGCTGCGATCGCGCACGACGGCCACTGGAAAGCGCATGCTGGGCAAGCCGGTTGAGTCGTTGTCTCACGATGAAGCCACGTCGCTAGCACGTTTGCGCAGGCGGCAGGAGCAACTTACCGAAGAGTTCAGTCAGTTGCTCGAAGGCATGGATCGACTGGCCGGCGGCCTGGACAAACAAGATCCTTCGAGCATGGAAGCCAGCGAAGCGGCGCGCCGGACGGCGGCGGCGAATGACATCGACAGGCACATGCGCCAAGCCGTTGAAGCGATCGAGCAGAACCGATCGACCGCCGCCATGATCGAGCAAAAGAACGTCGAGAAGGGCTTGGAAAAAACACTGGCGGCGCTTCAGCAGCGCGAGCGTCGCGAGTTGGATCGGCTTCGCAAGAAGTCCAGCGAATCTAAGGCGCTGGTCCGACAGCTTATCGAAGATTTGGAAGCGCTGCGCGACGCTACGCTGGAGGCCGGCGCGCTGAAGTCTGACAGGGGCGTTTTTGAAGATCTCGCCGGCCAACAGCGCCTGTTGCGGGGCAACGCCCTCTCCATCGCCGAAGACCTCGCGACGATCGAACGGTTGATGGAGGCGGCCCGCGCGATTCGCCGCGCGAATGAACCGATGCAAAGCGCCGAGCGCCATTTAGAACAGATGGACGCCGAAGCCGCCGCCCCCTGGCAACAGGAGGCGATCGATCACTTGAACATGGCGTACGAATTGCTCACCCAATTGGAGCAAGAGGCGGAATCGGAATCCCTGCAGAAGACGCTCGACCAGATCCGGGAAGGATTGCTGTTGATTCTCAATGCGCAGACGGCGGTAAACGCACAACTTGAAGACCTTGTGGTCGCCGTGGATCAGCGCGGTCGCGTCGGGCGCAACGAGGCGCGCGAGGCGTCCAAGCTGGCTCGATTGGAGGGCGATGTCCGCGTAGCGGTCGGCGACATGATGGTAGAACTCGAAGAAGTGGTCGTCTTTCGCTGGGCGTTGGATCGCGTGACGAGTTGGATGGGCGGCATCCAGCAGCGGCTCGGCCAGCGGGAAATCAACGCCGGCCTTAACGCAACGGGGCGTCGGATCACGCGGGAAGTTGAAAAGCTCATCCAGGCAATCGATGCGACGCGCAACCTGCCGAGCAACGAGGAGTTTGCCGAGGCGGATGGGTCTGGCGGCGGCGAGGGGCAACGCGTGCTGAACAAACCCATTCCTTCGGTGGCCGAGCTGCTCGTGCTCAAGGCGATGCAGTTGGACATCAACGAGCGCACATCGACGTTGGATGAAGTGTTTGATGCCGATACTGCATCGGAGCCGCAATTGCTGGAGCTTGCGGAATTGGGCGAGGATCAGGCCGAGGTACGCCGGCTGGCGGACTTGGTCACGAAGAAAAGCAAGCCGTGAAGCGGAGCCATGCTACGATGAATAAGCGAAACATAGGATTCGGAATCCCGGCGATCGACACCGTCGTTTTGCTCGCGATGCTGCTCGTCGCCATACCCATCGCGCACGCGCAAGATGATGGACGTAAGCGTGACTCCGAGCGTGACCGCGGTGGAAAACGGCTGATTCGCAAGACGATTTCGGATCGCGATGAAGATATCATGGCGCGAATACTCCGCCTGATGGGAGATACCGCAACGCGACTGGAACTTCATTTCGACCCGGGGCAAGAGACGCAAGACTTGCAGCAACGCATCATCAAGGAGCTGGACCAGGCCATTCAAGCCGCGGCCGCCCAAACTCAAAGGCAGAAGCGCAATCGAAAACCGTCCGAGGGCGAAAAACGAAAGATGACGGACCCCAAACGCCCCCGGGATCAAGAATCGGGGAAACCGCAACAGCAGCAGGCGGACCCGTCCGGCGAGGCGGCGGGGCGCGGAGGCGAGGTCACAACGGAGGACGCGCAGGAAGAAAGCCAGTTTGACGCGCGACGGGGATGGGGAGCGCTTCCCGAACGGCAGCGGGACGAAGTCATACAAGGTTTCTCGGAACAGTTTCTCGAGTCGTACCGAGCATGGATAGAGCGTTATTATCGGGCGTTGCAGGAATCCCATGATTGATCCCTTATCCCACACTGTGTCATACTGGCCAAGGGCAATACGTTACGTGACGGTCCTCATTGGGTCGTTCGCGTTGATCGGTTCCGCCCGAGCCGGCGCGCCGCCCGCTACGGCCACTCCTCGTCAGGGCGAGATCACGGCGGCCTCCACGCTTGCCGTTGAGAAAGGTCTGTCGTGGCTGGCCGAGCAGCAAGCCCAAGACGGGGGCTATGGCGGATTGTCTCACTACGGGCCGCATGTGGGCATCACCGGCTTGGTGGGTTTGGCGTTCATGGCGGAGGGAAACATGCCCGGGCGCGGCCGGTATCATTATGTGGTGAGCCGCTGCGTGGATTTTATCGTCGCCCACCGTTCGGAAGGTGGACTGCTTGCGGCGGAAACCTCGCACGGTCCGATGTATGGGCATGGGTTCGCCACGCTATTTCTGGCCGAGGTCCATGGCATGGCCCGTCGGTCCGACGTTCGAGAAACGCTCCGGAAAGCCGTCCGGCTGATTGTTTCGACACAGAATGACGAGGGCGGATGGCGATATCAACCGGTTCGAGCCGATGCGGATATATCGGTAACGGTGTGTCAGATCATGGCATTGCGTGCGGCTCGGAATGCGGGCATCTATGTGGACAAGACTGTGATCGACCGGGCGATTCAATACGTGCAAAAGAGCCAGAACCTCGACGGTGGTTTTAAGTACATGCTTAGCTCCGGTGGGTCCGCGTTTGCGCGATCCGGGGCTGGCGTAGCGGCCCTTCAATACGCCGGCGTCTACGGTGGAGACGAGATCGAACGGGGGCTTGCTTATCTGAAGCGGTTTACGCCACCGAGTGAACAATCGGTGGGCCATTATTTTTACGGGCACTACTACGGAGCTCAGGCCATGTTTCTTGCGGGCGACACCTATTGGCGAGCGTGGTGGCCGAAAATCCGGGGCGAGCTTCTGGAGAAGCAATCTCCCGAAGGCTACTGGCGGGGGCAGGCCGGGCAAGAATATGGCACGGCGATGGCATTGATCGTCTTGCAGATGCCCAATCGGCTCCTCCCCATATTTCAGAGGTGATGCGATGGATTTCCCAAAATCATGTTGCGCGTTCCCACGGTACTTAGTCGTGCTCCTTTTCGCGGCGCCGAGCTTCGCGGTGGATGCGGACGATGGCGTAGACGGACTCGTTCGATCCGTAGCCCAGGACGACCTTCGCGGAAGAATCAACTCGCTTTCCCTTGCAAAAGGGTTGTCGCTGATCGGAGCGGATCGCGAAACGCGCCTCATCCCAACAGCGGATTTGATTCAGATTGACGTGCTGGGCACGGGCGATCCGGGATCCATGCCGCAAGCCGTTGTCGAACTAGGTGGGGGTGATCGAATCCATGGAAAGCTCGTCGATGGCAGCCAAGATGCCATTGTGATCGAAACCGGCCCGCTTGGTCGCGTCAGCGTACCCATCGAATGTGTGAAGCGCATACGAACGGCGCGCGCCTTTCAGCCCGCCTTTCGATCGACCGCGGCATGGTTTGAACGGTCCGCCACAAAGGATGAAGACGCTGTTTTGCTGACCAACGGCGATGTCGTAAGCGGCTTCGTGGGTGAAATCAATCGTCGGGGCATCTTGCTCGAAACCGTTTCGGGCGAAGCGCGAATCGAATACCGACTGATCGTGGCCGTCAAGTTTTCTCAGCCCATCCCACGGCGCGGACGGGAGCTCGCCTTGGTCATCACAACGGTAAACGCTGACCGTTTGACGGCCTTGGATTTTGACCTGGTCGGTGGAAGGGCGCGCGGGCAATTGTGGTTTGGCGCGTCGATCGACGTCCCGCCTGACCGACTCAAGAAAATCGAGGTGATCGGAGGACGATGGCAGTGGTTGGCCGAGCTAGAGCCGATCAGCCACACACAACTCTCGATGCTGACGCTCGATTGGCCATTCCATGCGAATCGAAACGTCTTGGGCGAATCGCTTGTCGTCGCGGGGGAGCGATTCGCTCACGGCATTGGCGTACACAGCAGATCCGTGCTCATCTATGATTTGAAGGGACGCTACAAGACGTTTGTAACACGATTGGGGCTGGACGACGCAAGCGGACCGTTAGCGGACGTGGACATTGCCATTGTCATCGACGGGAAGCGCCGGTTTGAGCGCGTTCACGTGAAGCGCGGAGAACTCATCGGTCCGATACGGGTAGATGTTTCCAAGGCACGATCCATGGAGCTTATTTGTGATTTCGGGGATCATGGCGATATTCAGGATCGATTCAATTGGATCGAACCGGGATTGGTCCGATAATCAAAGCTGTCAAGCCCCTACGGATATTGTGGTGTCAGCCTCGTCGGTCGCGAGTCAAATTCTGCTTTAAGAAACCTGCATGAAACCTGCCTCGCCGGTCCACCGATAGTACGCTATAGCATCAAGAAGGCGTGCAGCGCAGGCCTGGAGGCGGTTGGCGGTTGTTGACCGGGACCCAGCGGGAGAACTATCTGTGGGATGGTGGCATAAGATCATGGGTGCGTTGACGGGCGACAGCGGCGCCTCGTCGGCCCACGATGAAAACAATGCGTACGCGGGCGGTGTGGCAACGGCGGTTGACGCAGCGGAGGTGACGGACGAAGCCAATGACATCGACTCGACGTCGGAAGACCGGCGGTGGTGGACATCGCAACCAGGAGCGGCCACGGAATTCCAGCAGATCGTCCAACCGGAACTCACGCACGAGGCTCGGGCATTCGAGAACCTGCTAATCTCCAATTTCGACGGGCATAACCTCTCCCTGCCCCCCATGCCGGGCACGCTAGAGCGAGTCTTGCAGAATCTTCGCAACCCGAAATGTGAGTTTGCCAAGGTGGCGGGGATCATCGGCGAGGATCAAGCCAATGCGGCCGCGGTGTTGCGCATGGTCAATTCACCGCTCTATCGCGGAACGGCCGAAATCACGTCGCTGAAAATGGCCATCACGCGCCTAGGCACGAAGGCACTCAAAACGCTGATGATGCACCAGGCACTAAGAAAGACAACGTTCAGCGGTCGAAGCGGGCTTCGTCCCGTCGCGGAGGTGATCTGGAAACGGTCGTTGGCCAGCGCCTACATCATGCGTGGGCTTTCCCGGTTTACCCGAACCGACATGGATGACGCGTTTCTGATCGGACTTCTGCATGATGTCGGAAATGTGATCGTGCTACGCGCTGCGCAAGACGCCCACGCGGCCGGCCATCTCGAAATCGACATGGGGACTTTTGAGTATTTTTGCTACGCGTTTCAGCAGGAATTCGGGGAGCTGATCGCCACCGCGTGGAGCCTGCCGGGCAGCCTCAAAGAGATCATCGTAGATCATCATGACTATCCGCCGGAGGATCATTCTCTTCGCACCGAGAGAATCCAGCTTCAGTTGACGGATATGATCAACGCCATGGTCGGCTATGGCCCCGAGGCGAACTTGGATATTGTGAATTCTCGCGCCGTGCGCGACTTGGGTTTGCGCGATCGTCCGGATTTTGAGGCGTACCTGGATACGCTTCCTGACGGTCTGTGCGAGTTGGTCGAATCGGTCTGACGCGAGTGCCACAAATAAGGGCGTTACGCCGAATTGGCGACGCGTTCACAGCGCGGTTACCAAGGCATAGGGATGTGCCCAGGGGCGAAGTCATCCTTCTTGGTGAACCCTTTGGGCACGACGAGCTTGAACAGCCGCTCGTCAAATGTGGGGTCTACCTCCAAATTCGAGATCACGTAGTCGCGATACGCTCGCCCCTCCCGTCCGGCGGGAAAAGAACGCCGAACGCGTCTGGGTAGAAGGTCCTTCTTGGCGAAGTACCAAGTCGCTTCCTGGCCATTGATCCCGTAGACCACATGAATGACGTGGCATTCGATTTTCCCCACGAGAACGGAATCCCGCAACTCCACGCGCTCTCCTTCGATTTCCTGGGTAAACGGCGTCGCGTGAATGTATTCGATCATGGTGATGGCCCGCGCGCGGCGACCATCCGCGCCGATCACATGATCATCCATGTCTTCATAGGCAATCTTGTTCTCCCAATCGATCAGGAAGTACAATTCACCATTGCCGCCCGTCGTAAGCCGGCGGCTCGATCCTCCGTCGGTCGGCTGGATCGTGACGTCAAAAAAGAAGTGCTTGAACCCTTTGCTCCAATCGCCATAAAACGCGGCCGTCCCCTCAATTTTGGGGAAATGCTCCGCGCGAACGCCGCCGGCCGTCACAACTCCGTGGTAGCGAACGCCTTGGACTTGCTTGATGGCAGCATCTGCCTTGACCAAAATGGCGACGGCGGCATCGTGGGTGGGCGATTTTTCCTTGGGCGCTTTTTGCGAAGGTTTCGGGGCGTGCGATTCGACCTGAGCCAAGGCCGGCGCTACAAACATTGCGGGTACCCATGTCGCGGTGACCATGAGCCCGCGTAGAACCAAGCCGGGGAACTGTCTCATTCGAATCTCTCCTACTTCCTTCGTAAACTGCCATGACCACACTTGCTCTGACGCAACTTGCAATGACCCAACTTGCTAGGATCCGGTGTGGCGTGGACGCCCTCCGCTTCCTTGGGCGACAACTCTATCGGACCGTTGCAAACTGGACTAGACCACAACGACCTCGAAATCCGCAAGATATCATGCCTCTATTAGCTTATCTGCTTGCACCCGCCAAAGCAGGTAAGAAGTCGTAAAAACTCAGCCATCGCGGTAGGGATTTCTACTCGGTCCATCTCGGCCCATCTCGGCGAGCAGGTGACTGGGGCATATGACCAAGCGCACGGCAACTTTCAGAGCACCGGGCGCTAGCGATGTGACTTCCTGCCGCGGATGGTCCGCAGGCTGGCGCCAGCGGCTCTGACTTGGCGTACGCATCCGGCCGAACGTGTTGCGAACCCACGGACACGGACAAGGGGCGTGCCCGTTCCCGAATGAACCGGTATAGGGTAGTCTGGGGGTTTTCCTGGTAGGTGGGTCTCGTGCACGGGTGCCCTGAACGCTAGCTCCGGGGAGGGTTATCGGTACCTTTATGGCTAATGGGTGGCTCGATCAACTCAATGCCGCGCAGCGGGAGGCCGTGACGCACACCTCTGGCCCGCTCCTTGTTATTGCGGGGGCGGGCACGGGCAAGACGAAGACGCTCGCAACTCGGGTGGTTCATCTCATCGAGCAAGGCGCCTCGCCGGAGCGCATTCTGCTGCTCACGTTTACGCGCCGGGCGGCTGGTCAGATGATTCAGCGTGTGCGTCAGTTGCTCGACTCGGCCTCGGCGTCTGCTGTTTGGAGTGGAACGTTCCACTCCATCGCGAATCGCTTGCTTCGGATATACGGACCGGCGCTATCGCTGGCGGGCGATTTCACGGTGATGGATCAGGGCGACGCGGCGGACTCAATGAACCTGATCCGCAGCGATCTTGGATATTCGAAATCCAAGAAGCGATTCCCCAACAAGACGACGCTAGTCAAGATCTATTCCCATACGGTCAGCGCGCAAGCTCCGCTGAGCGAGGTGTTGGCACGTCACTTTCCGTGGTGCGCCGGCGAATCGGAGGCCATAGCGGCGATCTTCGAGGCATACGGGCAGCGCAAAACACAACAGCATGTGCTCGACTACGACGATCTCTTGCTCTATTGGCGGGCCTTGCTTGGCACGCCGCGCGTCGGACAGGCGGTGGCCGATCGTTTTGATCATTTGCTCGTGGACGAATATCAAGACACGAACAACATGCAAGGCGAAATCGTTCGCTCGATGCGCCAAGGGTCGGACAACGTCATGGTCGTTGGTGACGATGCCCAGTCCATCTATTCTTTTCGCGCCGCCACCGTGCGCAACATCCTTGATTTTCCAAAACAGTTCGAGAACACGCGCGTGATAACCCTCGAAAAGAACTATCGCTCAACCCAGCCCATTCTTGACGCGTCCAACGCCGTCATGGAGCAAGCCTCGCAGCGATACACCAAGAACCTTCGCTCCGATCGAGGCTCCGAGCAGAAACCGATTCTGCTGACGTGCCAGGATGAGGACGAGCAGACCGAGGCCGTGTGTACGCAGATTCTCGATCACCTCGAGCAGGGCATCGCGTTGAAACGTCAGGCAGTCCTCTTTCGAGCGGCAAGCCACAGCGCCAAGCTTGAGATTGAGCTGTCGCGGCGCAACATTCCGTTCCACAAGTATGGGGGGCTGCGCTACATCGAGGCCGCCCACATCAAAGATACCATCGCCGTGCTGCGCATCCTTGAAAACCCATTCGATCAGTTGAGCTGGTTTCGCGTGCTCCAATTGCTCGACGGCGTCGGCCCGAAGACGGCCCGGCGCTTGATGGATCAACTGCTTGCGCCACCATCGCAGGATCGGACTGACCCGGCTGCCTCCGGCGTAGCCTCGCCGGCGGCGCCGCTGATGGAATTCATGTTCCATGCGCCGCCACCTCCCGGCCCGGCCCGTGAGCACTACTCGACCTTGCGCGATCTTTTTCGATCATGCACTGGCTTGGGGGCCGAAGGGTCGGTCGAGGCCGATGGCCCGCGAAAGCCACCGGCGCTGGCGACCCAAATCGAACTGGCCCGGCGCTACTTTGAACCGATTTTCGATCGCGTGTATGAGAACCCCAAAGTTCGCCTCCGCGACTTGGAGCAGTTGGAGCAAATCGCGGCCGGGTATCGCAGTCGCCAACGGTTCATCACCGATCTGACGCTCGATCCCCCGAGCTCAACCGCGGATCTCGCCAAGGCGCCCCATCTCGATGAGGATTACCTGATTCTCAGCACGATCCACTCCGCCAAGGGTTGCGAATGGGATAGCGTCCACATCATTCACGCGGCCGATGGGATGATCCCTTCCGATATGGCGGTGACCGATCAGGCGGGCGTGGACGAAGAGCGCCGCCTGTTCTACGTGGCCATGACGCGCGCCAAAGACTGGCTCTACGTCTATTTCCCCTTGCGTTACTACCATACGAAATTTCGCCGCGGCGACGCACACACGTATGCCCAGCTTACGCGGTTCGTGGACCATCGCGTGCGGCCGCTTTTTGAGCAGCGTCATACGATTCGGCCCAGCGATGCAGAATCTGGCGAATCGGCTGAAGCCATCGACGTGGCAAGCGTCAACGATTACCTCGGGAAGCTGTTTCGGAGCTAGAGCGGAGATTCAGACTGGGCAGGCATATCCGAACCGCGCCCGTAAGGAAGCGGCGGGGCGCACTAACCTCGCTGGCGAGCCGCTTCCTTACGGGCGCGGTTCCGTTTGGCGGTCACGATTTGTGGTGAGTTTCGCGACCAATCGTACATGTTCCGGTATAATACTAACGATGAATGAATCCAACATTGAAGCGGGCGGACGGGATGGCGGGCACACCTACGGGCAAATCGATGGGCCGCTGGCAGTCATGCTGCGCGAGTCGGCCGAGAAAGACGCGTCCGATATCCATTTGACCCCGGGTTATCCACTGACGTATCGCGTCCATGGTCGGCTTGTGTCCGTCGGCGGCGAGGCCATGACGCCGCAAGCGGTGCGCGGGTTGATCGAGCGTATGCTTCCGCCGCGGCTTCACCGACGCCTTGATGATGCCAAGGATATCGATTGTTCGCTGGAAACCGAGTTTCAAGGCAAACCCTGCCGCTTCCGCGCCAACATTTTCATTGCGGAGGCGAATTGGTGCGCATGTCTGCGGCGCGTGCCGCAGGAGATTCCCACCTTGGCATGGATGGGCATTCGCGAGCAACTCGCCGAAACGCTTATCGGACACAACAACGGGCTGGTGATCATCACGGGCGTGACCGGCTCGGGCAAGACGACTACGCTGGCCGGGCTGATTCATCTGCTGAACGCGCGCGGAGGCTACCGCATCATCACCGTGGAAGAGCCGATCGAATACGTCCACCAGCCGATCAGTTCAAGCGTGATCACGCAACGAGAGGTCGGCCGGGACGTGGATTCCTTCTTCAACGGGCTCAAATTCGGGCTGCGGCAAGACCCCGACGTCATCCTTGTCGGCGAAATCCGCGACCGCGAAACGGCCCAAATGGCGCTCAGCGCCGCGGAAACCGGGCATTTGATCTTTTCCACCATGCACACGCAGGATGCCAAAGGCGCAGTGACGCGCTTTGTCGATCTGTTCCCCTACGAAGCCCAGAGCGACGTGCGCACGCAACTATCGCTCAGCCTGCGCAGCATCGTCAACCAGCATTTGATTCCATCTACGAATGCCGACGGCAAGCGCGCGCTGGCAACGGAAATCATGCATGCCAATTCGCCCGTGCGCACGGCCATACGCCAGGGCAAGATTGAATCGCTCGAATCCGCCATTCAAACGGGCAAGCGTGACGGCATGGTGACCCTTGATGAAGACCTATCGCAGCTCTGCATGCAACAGAAAATCACGCTGGAAACCGCGAGGCGCTTCGCCAAGGATCCATCACAGATCGGCTCATTCTGATGAATACGCCGGCCCAGCGGTCGCACCGGGGATTGTGGCATCCACTCAAAGGGCGGTGCATTCTTCCTTCTTGGGGCGGTTGATTGGCGATCGCCGGGAGGCCGCGCGGGCTGAAGCTTGCGGCTCAGAATCATTGCTGAATCGAAGGACTTTCGGGACCGCTACACAGAAAGTAAAACCGGCAAAGGGCGGGTCCTATGCGCCCGGCAGCATTTTAGCTGCGGCAACGTCGCTCATGGTGGAATTCTGGTCGGTGGGTTTGGAATTTGCAGTCGGATCCAGCTGACATACGATACCGTCGCGTGGGATTGCAGGCCTGACCGCAGCTTGAAAGTGGACCCGCGCGAAGTCGCGGACGACGGCCGGCGTGGTCACGCGAGATTGATTGAACATCCACCATCCCAACTTCGAGGATGGACCATCGCGAGGCCGTTCATGTACCGTGCCGACAAACTTGACGTTGATCTCGCTCTTGTCTTGATCATCGATCTGCAAGAGAAGCTGTTGCCGCTGATTCCCGCGCGGGTGCGCGTGCTGGAAGCAGCCACCAAACTGCTGAGGGGGGGGAAGGTGTTCGGGCTTCCGGTTCTCGCCACGGAGCAATACGTCAAAGGCCTGGGCCCAACGAATCCGGCGGTTCGCGATCAACTCGACGGACTCGGGACAACGGTCCTCGAAAAGCCGACGTTCAGCGCGTGCGGCTACGAGCCGTTACGCAGATTGATGCGGGAGATCGACAGGCCTCAGGTAATCGTTTCGGGAATCGAAGCCCACATTTGCGTGCTTCAAACCGTCCTGGATTTGAAAACCATGGATTACGACGTGTTCGTCTGTGCCGATGCCATCGGTTCGCGAGGCCGGTTGGATGGTGAAATGGGCGTTGAACGCATGCGGCAGGCGGGGGCTCAGATAACTACGGTGGAAAGCGTCCTGTTTGAACTTTGCGGACGCTGCGATACGAAGCTGTTCAAGGAGATGCTTGAGATCATCAAGTCTTCGCCAACTCCGGAGGCCTAGAAATCTTGAGCCACAGAGGACGCAGAGCGTGGAGCGGATCGCGATGCCCGGTGAACTGTCGGGCGGATTACCGCGCGGGCTGATGCCCGCAGCTTGGGGAAAACGGTAGACCAGGAGTTCTCATTGCCGAATCAAGACGACTACGACGAATCCGAATGGGGCGGCTTTGAGTCGGACGAGGACTTTGAGGACGACTCAGACACTTCGAGTGAATGTCTTGTCTGTCCGGCATGCGGCCAATCGGTCCATGAAGATGCCCAGCAGTGTCCCGAGTGCGGCGACTGGATCATCCCAGTCTATCCGCGACAGCGTTGGCGAGATGCCGTCTGGATGGTGGCCGCGGTGTTGATTCTTATCGCCTTTGTGGCCGCGATGATCCGGTAGGCACTATTTGGAGAATCGGTGCTACCCCCTCTTGAGCACTCGGTGCTACGCCCTCTTGAGCACTCGATGCTACGCCCACCCGAGCACTTCTCGAGGTCGAGGATCCCAGTCGACCGCGAGAAAGACAGCCGCGTACACCTCCGCCGCTCCGGCCCGCACCAAGGTTCGCGCGCATTCCTCCAGCGTGGCGCTCGTTGTCGTTACATCGTCGATGAGCAACAATCGTGGCCCATCCAACGCTACACCCGATTTGACGGCAAACGCATTACGCACATTGGCCAGTCTCGCTCGGTAGGTCAAACCCACCTGTTTGGGGCCGCCTTTGATGCGGCGCAACACCGCCGCTTTCGGGAGATCAAGCCTACGGGCTACCCGATCGGCCAATCGGTCCGCCGCGTGCAACGTACGCACCATTCGTCGGGACCAATGGGCCGGAACCCCGACCACGGCTTCGAGTCGCCCTGTCCAGGGGGCGCCCTGAACAGCGCTGGTGATCCTGGACACGATCAGCGATTCATACCGCTCCTGGCCATCATACTTGTACGCCCGGAGCATCCGGCCGAGAACGCCGGTGTAGCAGCCAGCGCACACGGTTCCGGTAATGTTGCTCTTTCGGCCACGACAACGAGGGCACAGTCCGTCCGCCGTACGGGCATCGTTCGTCGGGGCCGCACAGTGGGGACAGAATCGACTCTCTTGCTCTACGTCAATCGCTTCGGCGCATGTGTCGCAAAGGATCTGTTTTGAATCGAGGCAAGCCAGGCACGTGAGACATCGGGGCGGGTAGAGCAGATCCAAAGTCGCCAGCCATGACGATCTTATGGCCTTGCCAATCGATGTGTGAATTTTGGCCAAAGGCACTCCTCGGGCTTTTCGTTTACCGCGTGAGACGATAGTATACCCGCTGTAGTGAGAATCTTTCCATCGCGAGCGTAACCCGTTTTTGAGTCAGATGTTATGTTCACAATAAATAGACGCGCTTCGGTTGCCTTGGGTATTGTGATTGTGGGGCAATCCGCGCTCGCTCAGCGCCCGGCGTCCAAAGTGGTGGTCGCCGAAGCCAAACTCGTCCAATCGGCCGCCACGATTACATTGGTCGGCACGGTGCAGGCCGTGCGCGTCAGCAGAGTCGGTTCGCCGATGTCGGGCATCGTCTCGGACATGCCGATTCGTCAGGGCGATTCCGTCAACCGCGGCGATCTTCTCTGCAAGCTCAACGATGACACCATCCGCCATCAATGGGAGGAATCGAAGGCCAAACTCAGCGCATTACAAGCGAGCTACGAGGAGCTGGTGGCCGGGACACGCCCGGAAAATCTGCGCCGACTCAAGGCATTTGTGGACGAAGCCGACGCGGACTTCCGAAGGTGGGAAGCGGAGATGGAGCGCGTCAAAGGCCTTTATGAGGGTGCGAGTTCCAACGCGAAAGAGGTCTACGACACGCGGGCGGAGTTCGTTCGCTCCGAGCGGCGTAAGATCGCGGCGGACGCGGCCTATCAGCTTGGTGTCTTGGGACCGCGGAAGGAAGTGATCCAACGGGCGGCGTTCGAGGTATCCGCGCAACAGGCGGTGGTGGCTCGGATCAAGAGCGAACTGGACAAGACAGCGATTCACGCGCCGTTTTCCGGGTTTGTATCGACTCGAACGGCGGAACTCGGGGAATGGCTTGCAGTGGGCGGCGAGGTGGTGGATCTGGTTGATCTTTCATCGGTTCTGGTTCGGGTCAACGCGCCGGAAGCCGCGCTTCCGTTTGTGCATGTCGGTGACGCCGCCGGGGTCCACGTGGACGCGGTGAAGAAAACCATCGCGGGCACGATCAAACATATCATGCGCCAAGCGGACGCGACCGCCCGAACGTTTCCCATCGAAATCAGCCTGCCCAACGAGGCAGGCGACCTCGCGGCGGGGATGTTTGCCCGCGCCACGATTCCATCGGGCGAGGCCAAACCGATGGTGGCCGTCCCCAAAGACGCCGTCGTCGAGAAAAACGGAACCGCCCACGTTGCGATCACCATGCCGGGCCGCCAAGGCGGACAAAGCGGCATGCTCATGCCGGTCACCACCGGCGGTGAAGTGGGGGATTGGATCGCCATTACGTCCGGCAACGTTCATCCGGGCATGAGCGTCATCACACGCGGCAACGAGCGGATGCTTCCCTTTCCCCAAGCGATCATCATTGTCGATGAGCATGGTACGCCGATACCCGTCCCTGCGTCGGATCCAACGGAACGGTCCTCCGCCGACCACGCCTCCAACACGGAAGACGCCGGGCACAAAGGGGGTGCGTGATGGGGTTGATCCGATTTGCCATTGAGAATCCCGTAAAGATCGCCGTTTCGGTGATCCTGCTGCTCCTATTCGGCATCCTGAGCGTTTTCAGCATTCCGATCCAGCTCACGCCCGACGTGGACCATCCGGTAATCAAGGTGACAACGGTGTGGCCCAGCGCTAGCCCGCTGGAAATCGAAAGCGAGATCATCGACCGGCAGGAAGACAAGCTCAAAAGTGTCAGCAACCTCAAGAAAATGACATCTCAATCCTCGGAGGGATCCGGAACGATTCGCCTCGAGTTTCCGGTCGGCGTCGATAGGGACATCGCGTATCGCGACGTATCCGACAAGCTCAGACAGGTCAGCGGGTACCCCGAAGAAGTCGAAGAGCCGGTGATGGCGGCGACCGACAACGACATGGCCAACGTCATCGCCTGGCTGATGTTGCGAACCAAGGGCGATGACGCCAAGGTGGCCCGGCTCAAGACGTTCATCGAGGACCGCGTTAAGCCGATTCTGGAACGCGCCGACGGGATCGCCGCGGTCGACGTCTACGGCGGCTTGGAGCGCGAGATTCAGATCGAAGTCGATGCGCACCTGCTCGCCGCCCGAGGGATCAGCCTGCGTGCCGTCGAAAACGCACTGAGGCGGCAAAACCAGAACATCTCCGCCGGTACGCTCAGAAAGGGCAAACGCGACTACACCTACCGCACCATCGGGGAATACCGCAGCATCGAGGACATCGGGCACACCGTCATCGCGTACAAGAACGGCGGCCCCGTCTTGATCCGTGACGTGGCGACGGTGATCGACGGATTCGCCAAGCAGTTCTCGTTCGTGCGCAGCAAGGGTGAATTCGTCATCGCCCTGCCCGCCCGTCGTGAGACGGGCAGCAACGTGATGCAGACGATGGAGAACCTCAAGACGCAAATCGCCCTGGTGAACAAAGAAATCCTCGCCCCGCGCGGCCTCGGGCTGGAGCTGACGCAAGCATACGACGAAACCACCTACATCAGAGGTTCAATCAACCTCGTCGTTCAGAATATCTTTGTCGGCGGGCTGCTCGCGATCGCCGTGCTCTGGCTTTTTCTGCGCAGCGTAAGCGCCACGGGCATCGTCACGGTGGCCATTCCGACTTGTGCCATCGGCACCTTCCTGGTCATCACCATGTTGGGCCGAACGCTCAATGTCGTGATGTTGGCCGGTATGGCGTTCGCGGTCGGCCTCGTGGTTGATAACGCCATCGTCGTACTGGAAAACATCTACCGGCATCGCTCGATGGGCAAGCCACGCGTGCAGGCGGCGCTCGAGGGCGCACAGGAAGTCTGGGGCGCTATTCTCGCGAGCACGCTGACAACCATGGCCGTGTTTCTGCCGGTCATATTCATTCAGCAGGAGGCCGGTCAGCTATTCAAAGATATTGCGATCGCGATTTCAACCGCCGTGGGCTTGTCGCTGGTAGTCTCCATTCTCGTGATACCGCCGCTCGCCTCTCGATTCTTCAACGCCAAGAGCGCGACGATTGCCGGCAGCGACAAGCCGTGGCGCCCCGCGCTTTGGGCTGGCGGCCTGGTCGGCTGGATCAATGGGCGTACTTCGTTGCGCGTGGCGACGGTGTTGGGGCTGAGCGGATTGGCGGTCGGCGGTAGCTGGCTGCTGATGCCCGCCTCGGAATACCTGCCCGCGGGAAACCGGAATCTCGTCTTCGGTTTTCTGATTACGCCGCCGGGCTACTCCGTGGAAGAATTCAAACGCATGGCGGAAATCGTCGAAGATGGCGATCCCAGCGACCCGCGCGACGGGCTGAGGCCGATATGGGAGGCGGACATCGATCGACCTGAAACGCAAGAAAACATCCCCACCGTCGATGTGTCGTTCGGCCGAAAAAACGATCAAACCGTCACGGTCGCTTCGCCGCCCATCCTCAACTTCTTCTTCGTGTCATTTGGCGGCGGCGCTTTCATGGGCTGCACGTCTCAGCAAGACACGAACGTCAAGCCGCTCGAAAACGTTATGAGCCGGGCGGGCGGACGCATTCCGGGCGCGATGGCCATCTTCCAACAGTCTTCGCTGTTTTCATCGGGAACGTCCAGCGGCAACAACGTCGAACTCGAGGTGCGTAGCGACGATCCCGAGGCGCTGGTCGCTGCCGCCGGGGCGCTGGTTCGCAAGGTCATGGAAGCGGGATACGGCTATCCGCGACCCAGTCCTTCGAGCTACAACCTGGGCCAACCCGAGGTGCAATGGATTCCAGACCGCGACAAGGCCGCCGATCTGGGCCTAGACGTACGCGACCTCGGGTTCATCGTGGAGGCCTGTGTTGACGGCGCGTTTGTCGGCGAATTCAACGACGCGGGCGACAAGATCGACATGGTGATCAAAATCGCCGGAGCCGAGAACGCCGGCACGGCCGAAATCTCTCAGACACCGATCTTCACGCCGTCGGGACACATCGTGCCCATCGCCTCGGCCGTCCGAATCAAACGCACCATGGGGCCGCAGCAGATCAACCACATTGAAGAAATGAACGCCGTCACGCTGCAGGTTAAGCCCCAAACCGGGGTTCCGCTGCAAGAGACGATGCGCGAGCTCGAAGAAGACATCATCGCACCGCTCCGGACGTCCGGAGTGATTGGGGCCAACGTGATTACAACCCTGGCCGGCACGGCCGACAAACTCACGCAAACGCAGGAAGCGCTCATCGGAAACTTCAGCGACCTTGCGCCGACGGGGCTTGGCGGCGTATCGTTCGCGAAGACCCTTGGGGTCGCGTTCCTGGCGCTGACCATCGTGACCATCATCGCTCGATTGGCCTTGGGCGTACGCGCGGGCACACTCACCGCGCTGGGCGGGCTGGCGTTGATTGCGGTCTTGCTGGTGGCGCTCAACCCCGGCCTGCTCGTCGCGTGCCTTAAATCGCGGGCGATCCTGGCGCTGCTGATCACGTATCTGCTCATGGCCGCGCTGTTTGAATCGTTCGCTTACCCCTTTGTGATCATGTTTTCGGTGCCGCTGGCGGCCGTCGGTGGATTCGCCGCACTGCGCATCGTTCATGAGGTCAGCCTTAATGATATCGCTTCCCCCATCCAACAGCTTGACGTGATCACCATGCTCGGATTTGTGATTCTCATCGGCATCGTCGTCAACAACGCCATCCTCATCGTGCATCAGGCGCTGACCTACATGCGCCGCGACAGCATGGAATCTCGGGCGGCCGTGGCCTTGGCGGTACAAACGCGCACCCGCCCCATTTTCATGAGCGCGATGACGTCGATCTTCGGCATGTGCCCGCTGGTCGTCATGTCTGGCGCGGGTAGCGAACTCTACCGAGGTCTGGGAAGCGTCGTCTTGGGTGGTTTGCTGGTTTCGACGCTGTTCACGCTGTTCGTCGTGCCGGCCATGTTCACGCTGTTCCTCGATAGCCAGGTTTGGCTGGCTGGCCTGCTTTCCGCCGGCGCGCATCGCGAGCCCGCAGGGGCGGCCGGCGCAGTACCGGCCTCGGCGCCGCGGAGCCCGGACGCATCCTGAATCCTCTTTGGCCCAATCCCGTGGGGTCCATGACAAAATCGGCGGCAGTGATTGCAGGCTGAACGCATGATTTGCAGTAGCCGGGGGGCAGGCGCAACGTGGCGCCTAGCCGACCCTCCAGGGTCGATGAGTGTGGGGCGCCCGCAACCGTGGGTCCGCTTGAGGCGAACTACGGCTATTATGGTTCAGCCTTTCAGAAGGCTGGCGGAAAGACGGGCATCGAAGCCGCCGATTCTGTCATGGACTCATCCCCGTGGTTTTGTCTCCGTTCAACTGGACGTTAGGACCAATAGCCTGTACTCTAACCGCGTCTTGCGGGCGCGGATGGAATCGCCCGTACTCGGGCGCTCGGCGGGCGGAGCACCCAGGAAGCGTTGGCGCGGATGGTTGGCGAAGACCTGCAAATCCCATTGCCCGTTGAGCGTGCGCAGCAACCGAGTCTGGGGTTTGGGTCAGCGTTCCAAGTATAAGGATTCATAAGATGCCCGGAGAACTGGTAGCAGGCCTCGAAGGTATTCCGATCGCGGAATCGGCGGTTAGTTTCGTGGATGGTCAGGCCGGTCGGCTTGAATATCGCGGGATCAGCGTCGATGAGCTCGCCGAGAACAGCACGTTTGAGGAAACCTCATTTCTTCTTTTGTATGGACATCTCCCGTCGAAGACGGAACTTAGCGAGTTTGTCAACGGGATCACACACCACCGCCGCCTCAAGTATCGCATCGTCGATCTGATCAAGTGCCTGCCCGAACAGGGGCATCCCATGGACGCCCTGCAAGCGGCGGTGGCGGCCACGGGAATGTTCTACCCAGATCGCCACGGGATGGACGCCGCAGCACGGCGAACGGCTAGCCTGAGGTTGATCGGAAAAATGCCCACGGTCGTGGCGGCTTTTGAGCGTCTTCGAAGAGGCGACGAACACATCAAGCCGCGCGACGGATTGGGGCTGGCCGGGAATTTCCTGTACATGATGACCGGCACGGAGCCCCAGCCGGACCAGGAGCGCATCCTGGATATCAGCTTGATCCTCCACGCCGACCACACCATGAACGCCTCGACGTTCGCCGGGCGCGTGGTCGGCTCGACCATGGCCGACCCCTATTGCGTGATCAGCTCGGCGCTCGGGGCCCTTTCCGGACCACTCCATGGCGGTGCCAATGAAGACGTGCTCGCGCTGCTCACGCGGATCGGCAAGCCGGAAAACGCCAAGTCGGTGGTGGAAGGCATGATCGCCCGGAAAGAAAAAATCCCCGGATTCGGCCACCGTGTCTACAAGGCGATGGACCCGCGCGCCCGGATTCTCAAAAAGCATGCAGAGCGGCTGGCCAATAAGAGCGGGAATCCGCTGTTCGAGATCGCCCTAAACGTCGAGAAACTGGTCATCGCGGCCTACGCCGAGAAAGGCATCTGGCCCAACGTCGATTTCTTCTCCGGCATCGTCTATCAGGAACTCGGCATTCCCAGCGATTGCTTCACGCCGATCTTCGCCATCGCGCGCGTTTCGGGATGGCTGGCGCACTGGCTGGAGCAGCTCGAAGGAAATCGCATCTTCAGACCGACGCAGAAGTACGTTGGCCAACACGAGACGTCCTACGTTCCGGTGGATCGGCGATAAGAATGGTTGGCGGCCCGAAGTGGCCCATGTCCTTGCGGGGGTGGTGGGGTCGTGGCTCGCACCCTGTAAATTGATTGTGCGGCGATTTCGTGGATTCGCCTCCGCAGGCCACCTCGACGGTCTTTTCCG
This sequence comes from uncultured Phycisphaeraceae bacterium, assembly GCA_964651325.1. Classification (GTDB taxonomy): domain Bacteria; phylum Planctomycetota; class Phycisphaerae; order UBA1845; family UBA1845; genus JADFOB01. The sequence goes on along the minus strand of CAZYXP010000017.1, from coordinate 802 downwards.
AAGGGCTATGGGCCTGGGCGTTTTACGCCCGGGAAGCGGCATACGTCACGCGTCGGATGTCCGAGGGCTGGCGCCTACGGCTCTGTGGCTCAAGATCCGCAGAAGTCTTCCCGATTAACGAACACCCGCTCACTCCGACTGACTCTAGCGATTCGCGTAGCGCGTGCTGCCCGTGCCGGCGAAGACGATCCGCAAGTACATCAGCAGGCAAACAAGGTTCGGCGCGAGGAAGATGATCGTGCCAATCACGTCGCTCCGTATGCCCGTCAGTCTTTCCAGGACGCCAAAGTAGCGAAACTCAACCAAGAAGTAGATCACACCGCAGACAGTGCAAAACACAAGCGAACAAAGCACGAGAAATCCGGAAGCGTAGGATGCCATCTTTATGGCGGCGGGAAGCAAGTTGCGCCGATCCTGCCGCCAGTAGTTCAAATTGGCCAGCACCGCGGCGGCCAAGACCAAGAGCAAATTCCCCACCACGGCCGCCATCGCGACTATGGGGCCAACAAGAAAGGCAATGAACACCTTTTCGTCCCAAGTCACTTTCGTCCACACGCCGGATTCCAAAATGCTCACTGCGATCACGCACGCATACGCGAACGACCCGACAAAGGCGAGGCTCCTTAGCAGGAACCAGCGGTGCGCGGTCTTGTGGGTTGTGAGCTGAATCGCCCTGCCGAACGATTGCGCGCTGGAAACAACGTCGGCAATGGTCCTGAGCCAGGGATGAGGCGTCTTGAGCTCTTCTCGTCGATCCCAGATCGTTCCCGGTCGAACGGCGTCGCCAAGCGACTCGATCACC
>CAZYXP010000016.1:0-30394 GCA_964651325.1 uncultured Phycisphaeraceae bacterium | reverse complement strand
GCGAAGGTTGTCGCAGTGGTTGCCGCTAAGGGTCCGCAGGCTAGCGCCCGCGGCTTTGATCCGGCGTGTTCGTGGAACCGCCGGATCGGAGCACCTGGCGCTAGCCTGGTGACCTCCTGCAGCGAAGGTTGCAGCGAAGGTTGTCGCAGTGGTTGCCGCTAAGGGTCCGCAGGCTAGCGCCCGCGGCTCTGAGCCGGGTGCCGGTCGCTTGGCGGGCTTGGTGGCTTTGCCGCTTCCTGGTAAGCAGTAGGGTCGCTTTGTGGTAAGCCATAGGGGCTACGTTGCCTTGAGCCGTGTGGAGCCCCGCTCCACCTGACTAGTTTTCGAGAACGACGCTTTTTTGAGAGAACGCGACATGCCGGTTTTTGCATACGAAGCGATGAACCAGGCCGGGCAGGACGTCAAGGACGAGATCGAAGCACCCTCGACTGAAGACGCCCTCGCGAAGATCCGCAACCTGGGGTATTTCCCCACGCGTATTCGCGAGAAAGGCGCAACCAAGGCCAAAGCCACGACCAAGAAGAGTTCCGGCGTGGGGACGTTTGGTCGCGTCGGCATCAAGCAGGTCACGCAGCTCACGCGCCAACTTTCCACGCTCCAGGACGCCGGGCTTCCGATTTTGCGCAGTCTGAACATCCTAGAGGACCAGCAGAAGCCCGGGTCACTGAAAAACGTCCTTCGGGCGGTGACAGACGACATCGAAGGGGGGGCCACGCTTTCTGAGGCCTTCGCCAAGCACCCCAAGGCCTTTGACCGGCTCTACGTCAACATGGTGGCCGCCGGCGAAACGGGCGGCGTGCTCGACGTCATCCTTCAGCGCCTTGCGGATTTCATGGAAAAGGCGGCCAAGCTCAAGCGCAAGATCGTCGGCGCCATGATCTATCCGATTGTGGTGATCATGTTCGCAGGTGGAATCGTCGCGGGCATCATGGTCTTCGTGATTCCCAAGTTCAAGGAGATTTTCCTGGATTTCGGCATCACGCTTCCGGGCCTGACCATGATCCTCCTGAATTCCTCCACCTGGTTTGTAACGGGGGTTCCGCCCGGTTGGGCGATCGTGCTCTTTGCGCCCGTGGGGGTCATACTGGTTTTCAAGCTGATCCGCAGTTCCAAGGGGGGAAAGTTCGTCACCGATTTCATCGCGCTTCGGATTCCGATTTTCGGCGGATTGGTCGCCAAGACCTCCATCGCGCGTTTCACACGAACGCTGGGCACGCTGATCAACGCGGGCGTACCCATTTTGGAAGCCATCAACATCACGCGCGAAACGTCCGGCAATGATGTCTATGCCCGGGCGATGCAGAAAGTACACGATTCAATTCGCGAGGGCGAAAGTTTTTCTGCCCCCTTGCGGGCGACCAAGGTCGTGGACAGTTTGGTCGTCAACATGATCGACGTGGGCGAGGAAACCGGCGAACTCGACAAAATGCTGTTGAAAATCGCAGACAACTACGACGAAGAAGTCGATGTTGTCATCGAGAGTTTGGTCTCGCTGCTCGAGCCCATTATGGTTATTTGCCTCGGAGGGCTGGTCGGGTTTATTGTGCTCGCGCTGTTTTTGCCGTTGGTTTCGTTGATTTCGTCGGTTTCGGAATAGCCCGTGTGCAACGTGGGTGGCTTGGGCCAACGCGTTTGCCCCCGAGCCCACGGGCCTTAGCCCGCGCGGCCGCTCGGAAATGCAAGTCCTTGATTTGCGATGGCTGCGGAAGCTTGAACAATGAACGCAAAGATCAACATCGCCCCGGCCGTGTTGCGTGCCTACGATATAATGGGAGGATCGGACGAATGATCGTCAAACAGCCATGCCCCGCTAGCGCGGGTCCAAAACAAGCTAGTCCGATGCGCGTTGCGGCAATCGCCGAACTCCAGTCCCCATGGACTCGGCGCGCCCGGTACCAAGGCGGTGGATTCTCGCTTGTGGAACTGCTTACCGTCGTGTTCATCATTTCTCTGTTGATTTCAATCCTCATTCCGTCGCTGACTTCCGCCCGCAATGCCGCGAAGAAAGCGCGAGCCAATACGGACATCAGAGCCTTGGGCACGGCGTTGCAATTGTTCAAAAACGATAATGAGCGGGACTTCCCTCAGACCAACGGGTTTCCCCCGTCGTTCAGCCACCCGCCCATACGCGCGGCGAGCGGCGGCGATTCGGTGTTTGATCCCGCCAAGGGTGAGTTTCCCTTTGTTGAGGATCCTTCCGTTACGCCCATTGCGTATGGCGCGCATTGGCTTCCCGCCATGCTCATGGGGGCCGACCAATTGGGATACGTAGCGCGCAAGAACGTGTCACCGGAATTCCGGAGTCAGCCCGATCAGTGGTATGCCCAAGATCCCGGAGGCGATTCGAATGAGGCCTTCCCGCGCATGCCGTACTATATCGAACCGGGCGGCGTTAAAACGGTGCGTACCGAAGACCTCCGCGGACGCCCGCCCGCCAACATGGCGCGGCTCTTCCCGACGTGGGAGGAAACCAAGCATCTGCCGGTTTTTGTGGATTCGTTCGACCAGCCCATCCTCTACTATGTGGCCAATCGAAACGGCAGGAAGACCAACATGGCCGACGTGCTGCACAGCGAAGACAACATGTACACGGGCGGTCCGCCGTACTACTTCCAGGTGGACAACTGGGGGTTTACGGGAAAATCTTTGCAAAACGAGGATGATTGGGGTTGGGATTTCGGCAGCGGCGGCGATCATCCCATGGCGGAACCGGGTAATGAGTTGACCGCCGACCAGCTCATGCAAGACGACAACCGAAAGACGTTTGCCCGATTCGTTATGGACCGGACGATTGCGGCAAAGTATCTGGAGGCCTTGGATGAGGGCGATACGGTCGACCCCAAAGCACCGCTCCTTCCCGCCAATGCCAACAGTTTTCTGCTGATCTCGGCAGGAATCGATGGGAAGTACGGAACCTCCGATGACATTACGAACTACCCGCTCAACGTGGAATAGGGGCCAAGTGGCACAGCGCCAGGCCGACCGGTCATGAAAACCAATCCGGGTAACCATGAGATCGTGCTTATGAATAACAAACGAGTCGTACCAGAACATGCGGCGTTTACGCTCGTCGAGCTGCTGGTGGTTATGGCCATCATCGCCCTGTTGGTGGGAATTTTGGTTCCGGCCATCAGCTCGATCAGAACCTCTGCGAAAGTCGCCGCCGGCAACGCCCAATTGGCGGCGCTGGACACCGGGCTTGAGCTTTTTCGAGGCGAGTCGACGCTCGGCGGGGCCTATCCGCCGTCCGCATCGGACAGCTCCACAACGCCCAATCAGATTGCGGACCCCCTTAGCGAATCCGGAGAACCGATCGACATTTCCGGCGCGCATTTGCTCCTCCATGCGATGCTTGGCGCGGATTTGCTGGGTCCACCCGGATTTGCGGATTTCTCCCAGCCGCGAAATGGGGAATGGTCCGACGACACGGGCAAGGGCAGCGGAGGCGCCTATGAACTCGACACCACCACGGCCGAAGCGGTTCAGCGCCGATTTGAAGGCGGTTTTGTCGATGACAAGATGCGGGCCAACGTAACCTCGCTCGGGCGACTCCTTGATGAAGGGAAGATGCTCTCGATCGACGTCAACGCATCCTCGGGGACGCGCGATCAGTTTCTTTTCGTCGATCCCTGGGATCACCCGATCCTGTACTATCGAGCCCACAAAGCCGCCCGTTCCGTCACCGGGAGCGCCGGCGACTCAAACACGGCGCCGCCGATTTATCGCCAGGAAGACAACGGCATCATCACCGGCTCCAACGCCAGCGGTTTGACCCGGCGCGGCGCCGATTTCGGAACCGGGCTGGGAACCGGGCAGTCGTTCTATCATCCCATGGGCCTTCCGTCCGAGGCGGTGCCCCTGCCCGTGACACTAGACGCGGCCACCGGCGAGAATGAGATTTTCAGCGAGCAAAACAACTCGGCCTACGCCGATACGTTTACTCGGTTCATTCTCGATCCATCCAGCCGGGGCAGGAATCAGCCCGTCCGCGGGGACAGCTACTTGCTGATCAGTGCGGGAGCTGACGCCTTGTACGGCACTGCGGACGATGTGACCAATTGGCAGCGTACTCTGAGATAGGGGTTCGGGCGTGATGCACCTCCATGCGTACCCATCGAATCGCGCCACGGCGTTCACCCTGATCGAATTGGTCGTGGTGATCGCCATCATCGCGATTCTAGCCGGCACCGTGCTCGTGGCGGCCACCCGCCTGATAGACACCGGCAAAGAGCGCACCACCGCCATGACGCTCAACATCGTACGCGATGCGATCGATGAGTTCGCCCGCGAGCAAGAGCTACGGCCAACGTTGAGTCAGCCAAGTAAGTACCGCGCTCGATACGGCTTCTACCCACCCGACGAGTTCGAGGTGTTCACCGCGGATGGCATTCCCAATGGGCCGAGCGGTTCCCGTGCGCCAGGAAGAGACGATCAGGGGAGGCGCCCCGAAATCAACCCCGGGCCCGCAAGCGGTACGAACTACGAAGAGATGACGTTTCAGCTGAACGGTCTGGAGGACGGCCCGCGCGGCCTGGAGCATCGAGATGTCGGTGCCATGGTATTGGCCATTGAACTCTTCGGTGATGCGTCTCAGGTCATGCTCTCCAAGCTGCCCGAGAATCAGTGGTCCACGCCATTGGATGCCACCGGCAATCCGCTCCAGTTCCTGGATCGGGGCAATGATGAGCAGTTTGATGCCATGGTTGATCAAGCGATCCGCTATCCGGTAGACGGATGGGGCACGCCCTTTTCCTACCTTGCCGAGATAGATTTCGATGCAGACGCGCCGAACGAGGAAACGGAATCCTCCAATCATCCGGTGTGGAACAAGGCGTCTGCGAGCATGATTCGGCTCAATGGCGGCCAGCCGATCGTGTTCTCTTATGGTCCCAACGGTCAGGATCAGCTGCTAGCCGAGGTCATCGCGGCCGGGCGTGCCGGAGAGGGCGCCCCGCCCGCCACGCTGATAGACGACTGGATTTCATCGGGTTCCGCCATACCTGCTATTGATAGCCCACTTAACGACGACAATATTTACCCGGACCCTACTCTACGAGAGATACTTCGCCGAGGGAGCCGGTAGCTATGTCGTCGTCATCGGAATCGCTGTTGCAACGGCCCAATCGCGTCGGTCTCGGTGCGCGCGCCGGGCGCCCGGTCGCCGCCTTCACCCTGGTCGAATTGGTGGTCGTGATTGCCATTATGATCGTCGTGCTGAGCATGACGGTGCCGGCCGTTACATCCCTCTGGGGCCAGCGGAAGCTTTCCGAGGCCGAAAACACCATCCAAGGGCTCTTGATGACGACGCGTACGCTGGCGATTCAAAGCGCGGGTGTCGATAGCGGGCTCTTTTTCTATGTGGATCGAGACGGAGCTCAGCGTGTTCGGTCGATCGAACAGGCAAACCCCGGGAACATCCTCTGGCGAGACGTGTTTCACATAACGCGCGATCGGGGTTTTTCGATGCCCGCGCCGTTTCGGGTCGTGCCGCGCTACGTCGTCGATGAGGAAGGGGCGGACAACAGATCGATCGCCTTCGCGGCCAAGGAACTGGCCAATGAACGGTTCCTCGATCCGGATTCTGAACTGAACGCCGATATCGGCCAACGCCATCGAAACTTCTTCGCCCTTGTTTTCTCGGGCGATGGACAGCTTCGGCTTCGCCGCAACGTGCTGATTCAAGACCCCGATAGCGTCGATGACGATCTTCCGGCAGGCGATCTCACCGGGTTGCGCGTCGGAGGGGGAACCGATCCGGTCGTGGAGCGCTATTGGCCTCAAGCTGGCGACGCCGCGCCGATCGACCTGCTCAACCTTCGCCGGGGCGTAGCCGATCTAGTCAGCGATCAGGATGGCATCGCGATCAACTTTCCTTCGATCGACGGTCTGATCGTTTACGATGATGCCGTGTTCAAGCAGTCGGGATTCGGAGATTCCGGCCCCGAGCAGAAGCGGGCCAACCTCCTGCGGTTCGGCCAACCGTTCTACATCAATCGATGGACCGGCGCCGTCACCCGCGGCCCCGTTGGCGAGGTCGCCTCGCCATGATGCCTGTTGTGTCAGCAGCCAAGATTCGGCGCACGCGCCCGGCGCCCGCCGGGCGTTTGGCGTGCGATGCGTTTTCCTTGATCGAGTTGATGATTGCGATTGTGGTCCTCGGCTTGGGCATGGTGATGATCGCCACCATGTTTCCCGTCGCGATGGGACGTGTTCGCTCTTTGACCGACGAAACCCGCAGAACCTCCATCATCCGGGCCGCCGACACCGCAGTCAGACGCCTTACCCATGTAGATACGCATGCCAGCCAGTTGGGCTTCAACGGTTCGAGCTTCGCCGGAGATATGATGGTTTGGGTGCGGCAGCCGGCGCAATCCAACGAGCTTCTTGCGCTGAGCGATACGCGTGTTCACCTACTGAACATGGAAAACGTGCTCGTGGCCCCGAGCGATTCGCCTCGCCGAATCGTACCCGATCGCATGGCTTCTTGGTCGGAAACGCATGCCCCGTGGCATCTGGATGGACCCGATTTTCTGCCCTCAGATTCCATCAACGCCACGTTGCCCCCGACCGATTTTGTGGAGCACATCGCCCGGCAAGTGTGTGGCACTTCGCCGCCCCACGATTTTTGCGATGGATCTTTTTTTGCAGCGCAGGTTCGTATTGAAGATCGCGTCTATCCGCCGATTCCCCCGCGCGAAAGCGTCCTGCTCGATGGCACCTACGACCCGACGGATCCCGACGAGCTCGGCGCGCGATGGGACGACCTTTTTAGCACGAGGAAATACGCCTGGGCCGCGTTGCACCGGCTCAACAAGCCCGTGGGGCCCCAGCGAGACGGATCGTTATTGTCCCCGGCGGTTGCCGTTGAACAGGCCGCTGCGGCCGCAGCGACGCCGCGCAATTTTACGTTGTACTACGTCGCGTTGCGCCGCCCTAGCCCCACTCAGCGATACGCCGTCCAGGACACGACCGCCACGCCGAATCTGGAGTACGTTAACTTTGACGGGCCCTATTTCATGAGCGCCGAGCCAACGGTGATTCCCAAGGCCATGCCCGCTGAAAACGACGTCATGCTGCCCGAGCCCTGGCGCATTCAGATTCAGTTCCCCAAGGGGATCGCTTCCGGCAGCGGCCCGGACGCAAGTGGAATTCCGACCGAGGTTGAGGTTCCGCCTCCGGCTTTGGTCACCGCGGCCGGGGCCAACGCGACGCAGATGATCATGCTTTCAGAGATGATCCAAAAAGGCGCGGAGATCATCGACGAGGTTAACGGTCAAATCTACCGCGTCGTAAAGCGCCGGCTGAATCCCGCCGGCAATGGCTACGTCCTGACGCTCGACCGCGAGATCACCCTTGAGGATCTGGAGCAGGGGCTCTTGCAGGATTCCCAGGCCCAAAGGCCCTGCGATGGCTGCGCGCGGGATTTGCTAGACGACAAGGAACGATTGCGAACGGTTTGGGTCTTCCCGCCGCCGGTCGTCGCTACGCGAATCGGCGATGGCATCGTCGCATTCGATGGTCCTCAGCCGGTTATCGGAATCGAAACGCGGACCATCCAGATGGCCCCTCTGCAGTAGCGGCGCCCAAGCCAGCGAAATCACGTCCGGTAATTCGAATTCGCTAAGCTCGTTTTGCGGGCATTTGCCAACAAATGCCGCTAGCCCAGGTCTGGACCGACACCTGCCCATCGCAATAATTGGATCGCTTGCCCCTTTCGGGTCAACAAAGAAGCCGTGTACGGTCCAAGATGGGCAGTTTCGGCTAAACCATTGTTTCGTAAGACTTTAGAGATGTTGAGCTCTCCGCCCCACTACAGGTCCTCCTTGCCGGTCGTACCGGAGCAGCGAAGGCGCGCGTTTTCGCTCGTCGAGTTGGTCGTTTCGATCGGCGTGCTCGTGCTTTTGATGGGCATGGCGTCGCAGGTGATGAATCTGACCATTCAAGCCACGGGGCAGGCTCAGGCATTGGTTGAGGTCAACCAAAAGCTGCGGGTCTTTGAGCAAACGCTCCGGCAGGACCTGCTCGGCGTCGATCGGAATCGCTCGGTGATGGCGATTGTCGGCAATCCCATCAACGCTTATTGGACCCAAGATGGGGCGGACGCCGACGTCGATAGCAATCCCGCCAACGGCTATCCTCACGGGGTTGATCCGGTGCGCCGGGATCGGTTGATTGGCGATCGGCTTCAGCGGCCGAGGGCCGACATGCTGATGCTGTTTACGCAGCGCGAAGCCACGAGCAACGTGCATGATTTGGTTCGGGCACCCGTTCAGCAGATCGTTTACGGGCATGCCGTCCTCGGCGAGTACCGGTTCACGGGATGCGGCCCCGACGAAGATTACTGTTTCACGCCTGAGGATTCGCTCGAGCAGTTCCCTCTGGACCCGTTGGACGACAGCACGGTTTTTTCGATCCCCGCGGAGCAGTGGTTGCTGGCGCGACGCAATGTTTTGCTTTCGCCCACCGATCCCGTCACGCCGCTGATCGATCCGATGCCGACGCGTCTTGACGATGCGCGGATTCTTCGCGGCGAAACGGACGTCTTGGAAAACTTCATCTACGAATCGGCCGTCTTGGAGCCTTCGGAGCTGTCGGGCGTTCCGCAGTACTTGCCTGGGATTTTTGCACCGGAAGGTGCCGAGCCGAGCGTGCCCTACGCAAGAAGCCGGATCGATCCGACCCCGCCGCCGGCGATGGCGCACACCATCAACCAGGTGTTCTTAAACAACTGCGCGTCGTTCAAGGTGGAATGGGCGCTGGCGCCGGACAGCGAATTCGTGGCCGGCGGGCTGTACGGCGAAAACCAAATCCATTGGATTGACATGGGCGCGCTGGGCGATCCGCAGACCCAAACCCCGGGTAGGCCCCTTGCCGCCTTGGAAAATGCCTTGGACGAGGCCCGGCTCCAATTTGATGGCGATTCAAGCCTGGCCAACCAGAAGCGGATGGTTCAACTCGAAAACCTGCTCACGCTGGAGCGAGGCAAGGGGGAGAATTTTTCCTACAGCCTCAGGGACCGGTTTCAGGAGCCTGGAAGCGTATGGGTGAACGAGGCGTGGATTGAACACGGGCCTGCGCCGCGTGCCAATGTGGCGGTATTCACGGCCAAGCGGAGGGATGCCGCGGGCAACGACATTTCGGAGGATGTGTTCCCGAAGGTGCTGCGTATCACGGTGGACTTGTACGATACGAACCGCCGGCTCGAAAAGCCAATCCGGCATGTCATGATCCTACAGGTGGGGTGCGTGGATGAGGAATGTGGATAAGCGAAACACTGGGCGCATCATGATTGAAGGCAAACTTGGTTCCGGATGCGAGATTACAGTTGATGGTTGTCCCGGTTGGCGCGCATGCCGTCCGGGAGGGCCGAGGATGGGACGAGCGAATGCATAAGCGAATGTCGAATGCACGACATCACGATCGCCAGGAAAACGCTCCGCGGCGAGCGAACCTGGGCCGCGGCCTCCTTACGCGCTGGGCACGCGCTGCAGGGGACGAGCGACCTCTGGGCGCCCGACGTGTCGCGGGCCGACGCCGTACGGGAACGGTGCTGATTTTCGTCGTGGCGATTCTCGGCGTGCTTTTCGTTTCGGGGATCGCATTCTTGACATCGATCAACTTCGAAGCGAAGGCGCTCAAGGTGGAAAAGCACGCCGGCGAAGATCAGGCCGGGGTCGCACAGATCGAGCGAATCATCGAGAAGGCGCTGGTCGAGAGCTTTGTTTCGGGCCCCGGGCAGACCGGAGGCCAGCAAGCGCTCAGCGAGTTTCTGCCCGCCAATTCGCTACAAAATCCGGAAAACGTAGATCGGATTCGGGTTCACCGCCCAATGTGGACGGAGTTGCCCGGCGTTCACGGCTTGATCAGTCCGCTGGAGCCGCACTCCCAAGGGCCGCTTTTTGACCAGCCGACGGACTTCGATACGCTCCGTCGCGGCACGATCACCCGAACGGACACGTCGCAGTCGCCGAGCGTCGATCGAACCCTTGAGCTCGGATTGTTCTCGCGAAACGCGGCCCTCATACGCGGCGTCCTCAACACGTCGCTTCAAAATGACATCAAAGACTTCGACGGGACCCATGGCTTAGCGCCGTTTGAACGCACTTTCGACGATTGGGATGCTCTGGCGGTGGATTCCGACGGCGACGGGATCGTAGACACCCGGCAGTATCGGCTCTTTCACGAAGACCTGCCCGCGGAACAATTCGAAGCGATCTCCAGGGCCGTCAACGATCCGGCCAATCCGCAGGGCCGCGTCTACGTCGGCGCTCGCGTGATTCCGCACGGCGCCATGGTCAACCTAAACGACGGCCACCCGAACCTGCTTCGCGCGGTGCTTGCTCTTGATTGGCTCGACAACGAGACAGAATTCCTCGCAGCCATCGAAGAAACCAACGCCGGAGACAACCGGCATGGTCCGTATTTGCCCGCGGCGGAAGAGTCGATGCTTCGTCGGCGATTCATGTTTCCGCCGGCGGAGATGGCGACGACCGGGGTGCAGGGCGATCCCGCTGACCTGGCCACCAACGATCCGCCCGGCGGCGGCGATTTCGCAACCAAGCTGTTCCCGGTGAGCAGTTTCTTTCCAGCCGGAGAAACCGTCTACAAAGACGGCCATCAGTATTGGCCGTTCGGCTACAGCTCGCCCAACAACGATCATGAGGTTTGGGAAATTCGAATGAATCCGGCGTCGGCTCCGGCGACCTACGATCGTCGCCATCGGGTGACCACGGTCAGCCACGACGACCTGATCACGCGTGGCGCGGCCATCGACGTGTACGAACTCGTTGGCGGCACGCCCGATCAGATTGCCGTGGACCCCATCACAAATCAGCCGTTGCTCGAACGTGGCGTCGATGTTCTAGACCTGATGCGCGCGGTAACGCGGGCTACGGAATGCTCAAACGCGGCGACGTTTGGATACGACGGATTGCCCTTTGAATTCCTCGACTATCCCCACACGGTCACCAGCGCGCAGCGCATCCTGAACGACCACCCCGATCCGCTTGATAACGCGGGAGTGATGACCGGCGTGGCGGATCTCTACTCCGACCCCGGCCCGGCCATATCCTGGTGTGAATGCGAGACGGACGCTTTCCAGACGGGGTGCCGCGCTGACGTGCGCAAGGGGCGGTTGCGGCTGAGCTTGCCGTGGCTGGATCAGCACACGACGTCGGACCCCAACAATCGTACCGTGCAGCAACCGATCACCGTCACCATGCGCAACAATCTTATCTACGAAGCCTTCGAAATGATGTTGCTGGGCGCCCGCCCGCAGTCCAATCCGAATCCCAACGCCAGCTGGGGCGAATTTCAAACGATGCAGTCGAACAACCTTTTCGCTGATCTTTGGGTACGCACGCCAGGGGATTACAGAAACATCTCCGAGACGGCGGCCTCGCTAACGGCGAACATGATCGACTTCATGGATGCAGACGACGTGCCCACGCGCATTGCCGTGCGCAACTTTGAGTTCAGGGAGGCGGATTGGAATCCGGCTGATCATGGGGGCCAACGTTGGGTAGACGCTATCGGTCGGCCCTACGGCGGCACCGATGACTTTGTCTACGGTTTGGAGCGTCAGCCCTATATCACCGAGATTACGGCCTATGTCCAGGAAGGCGCCAACCCCGGCGAGGCCGATCCTACTCAGTCCGGCTATGCCGTGGAGCTGTTCAATCCCAACGACGTTGCGATTGACATTGAAATGAGTACGAGTGACTACCTCTTGCGATTTGCCGATGGAACCGAGATTCCACTCGTGAAAGATATTCCAGCCAAGGGTTACTGGGTGTTGTACGTCGATGCGGGCGCGGGCCAATTCGGTCTCACTGAAGGCCCAGGATTCGAAAAGCTTCAACCTCCGGACGACTTCTCGTTTTTGAACGGTGACACGATTTACCTGATCAGGCGCGAAACGTACGACAGTAGTTCCGTGGACATCGTTTTGGATGAGTTTCAGGTCGGCGGCGATGTCGCGATTCCGCTATCCACGGCTGAGGTTTGGACGCTCGAACGGCGTGGCGTATCCGTAGCGGCCGATTTCGGAGGCGGGAAGAGCCCGTGGTTCGCCCCATTCCCCGCCGATCCCGCACACGCATTCTTGGTGGACGCCCTGAATGCGCACTCACTCGGGAAGGATGAGAGCACCGAACCGATCTCGGCGAATGTGACCAAGTTCCCCGTAGAAGTCTATACGGCCGATACGGGTGCGTTCGCCTCGGCCTTTCCGACGACCGGCTCAATGCTGTTGCTCATGAGGTTCGCGAATCTTGGGGTCGATAACATCTCAAACCTCGCGCCGGGCATGGCGTTCACGAGCCGACTGGAAGAAGATTTTGCTGTGGTCTCCGGATCGGACACGTACGCATTGGACAACGGTCGCATGCCGGTCTTCGACACGCTCGACTTGCATCACGTGCCCGCCGCCTCCGACGGCATGCCCAACGGGGTGTGGCAGGCGTATCGGCCGGGTGAACCCATGCACCTGCCGTGGGGGCAATTGGTGTTTGATTACTTCACGGCTTTGCCCCTTGAAAACGAGGGGCCTTATCGCGTTTCCGGAGGCCAGGTCGATCCCGCGGCTCAGGCGCGCGTCGATATGGGCGGGCTTCGCGTACACGGACGGATCAACATCAACGCGGCCCCGTGGATCGTCATGCAAGGCCTGCCCTTGATGCCGATGGAACGTTTCGATTACAACGGAAATGCGAACCATCCGGTTTACTTGGGGTTGAAGGATGCCTTGGATCCAGCGGGTATCAACGGCCCCTCGGATCTAAACGGCGGCGCTGTGGCCGACGATGAATCGGGCGTCCTCGGACGGCGCCGCGCGATGGCCATTGCCGCCTACCGCGACGTTCGCGATGTCGTGGACGTGATCGGCGGCGGCGCCACGCAGGATTACGGTGACAACGGTACGACGACCAGCCGCGGCTGGAACGATGCCGACCCCGAATTCCGCCGGGGGACGGGATTCCTCAGCGTGGGGGAGCTGGCCAACGTGCGCCACGAAGGCGCTGCCGCAGCGTTCCGGCTGGATAGCGGCATGGTGGTGGACAACGCCTCGACCTTGACGGTGGATTCTCCCTACCTCGATGCCATTGCCGTGCTGGTTTCGCTCGGCGATTGGGTGACCGTTCGCTCGCACGTGTTCACGATCTATGGCACAGTTCGAGGCGGAACGGCGCCCGAACCCGATGGCAATCCGGTCAACGTGCTGGACCATTTGGATGAAGTCAACGAGCGAGCGATGCGATTCCAAAAGACGATCGACCGTTTGCGGACGTTCATGGGGCGGACCAGGCCTGATACGATCGGGGACAGCGTCATTGCCAGGTATTCGGACGTGCTTAACGACTAGCGCCGATTGGCGCTGGTTTGATGCGTGGCTCGTGTAGCACAGCGGCCGCCCGCTGTGTGGACTCAACCGCCCATCCGGTGGCGGACGGGCTACCGCGGGCGGATCGCTCGGCTGGGCCGCTTCCTTACGGGCACGGTTCGGATTGCCGTCCATCAATGGGCGAAAGCGCTACCCCAAAAGGCGGTTGAGCTACCGGGGGACGGGGCTGAGTCTTGCCGCGCGGCCGGGGGGCTGCGAATTCGCGGCGCTTGGCTCGTCGGATCGTCTGAAGACCCATAAAACATCGTAGAAAACGCGCGAGGCTCGCGCGATCCTCAGACGTCCTGTAATTCCGATGAAGGCAAAGAAAACGGGGGATTCGTTGCAATCGGGCCTGGTATCGGGATATAATGTTGGGGAATCTTCGTGGGGGCTGCGTCTCTTTCACTAGTTTTGCGTGCCCCCCCAAAGTCCTGCTCAACGGCCTTGCTTGAGATCCTGGTCGTCGGGGTTTGATCGAATTGGAAAGAAGTTTGCGACGGAGTCGAATCAATGCGCAGTGTTCGTAACGCCAGAGCCTCGTTTCAAGAATTTCGCGACGATCATGAAGCGGCATCCGCTGTCTTCGCCGATACGCACGGGCCAAGGCCTGCGGGTCGCGTTCCATCGAGTGTTGCAACGTTGATGAAGCAGGGCTTCTGCTACCTGTGGGTGTTTTCTTGTTTCTGTACGGTCGCGACTGCGGGGCAGGCAGTGAGAGGCGACAGCCCCCATAGCGCCGCACGGCCGGCCAAGGTCGCGCCTGTGTCATCTGGCTCGTTCGATATGGAGCCTTCAGTATCGGGGTCTCCCGCTGGATCGCGTGACCGGGTCGGCGACCTTCCTCCGGCGGATATCGGCGTCATCGCGTCCCAGGCCATCCTGCCGGGCTCGGACTGCGTATTCCTGGGGGACCTGATCACCCAGTTCAATCGCAATCTGGTCTTTCGTGCGAATGTCTTTCGTATCGTGGAGCCCGTGCTGATTTCCGAGTTTGGCTTTGTGCTCGACATCGACCCCAACGTTCAAGTCGATCTGTATTTCTCGATCCACGACGGACCGTTCCCGTATTCCGCCAATGCGGACTTCCCGGCCGGTGGGATTATGATTCACGTGCCGGTCGACCCCAACCGGAACGGGCCGGAGCTGTTTACGACCGGACAGCTTACAACCGCTGTGTCGCTGGCGATGGACACGGATTACGTGTTCGGTGTCGCCTGGGGATTGGAATTCCTGATCTTTGGACGCGACCCAGTCCAATCGGCGGCGCCGGGGACGGTGTTGCCTGACTTTCCTAGTGCGGTTTTCTTAGGACCTGCATCCCGATCCATTACGGCTAGCGACCTCCCGACACCGGATTCTTTGCTCGTGATTCCCAGCGGTACCGGTGGTCCCTGGGCGATGGAGATCTGCATCAACGGGGCCTGCTGCATCGGTGGAACCTGCCAGGATCTCACGGGGACGGATTGTCAGGCGCTCGGCGGCATAGAGACCGAGCCGGGCATGACGTGTGCCCAATTGGAGAGTCAAAACCTGGGGTGCCCGCTGGTGGTGGCCGCCTGCTGTACCAATGAATCTTGCGCGATCGAAAACAAGTTTGAATGTGAAGGTGGCGGCGGAACCTGGCTCCAGGGAAGCGATTGCAGCGATCCCGTACTTTGCGAGCCCAAGGGCGCTTGCTGTACGGTGGCGGGAACCTGTCTGGACGCCGTGACGCAGCCTGCCTGCGTGGGCATCGGCGGCACGTATCGCGGAAACGATTCGGACTGCGCGACTGTCAATCCGCAGTGCAATCGTGGGGCATGCTGTCTTGGGCCGGGCAACTGTGATTTGCGGGCTCCCGGCGTGGAGGCGTTTGAATGCGACGCGGCGCGCGGTGAGGTGTTCCAGGGGTTCGGCGTTTCCTGTGATCCGAATCCTTGCTTCGTCACCGGGGCCTGCTGTACGGGCACGACCTGTAGCGAAATGACCTCCGAAGGCTGCCTAGCGATCTCGGGAAGCTATCGCGGCGACGACACCATATGTTCGACGCTGGCGATTCCCTGTGGCAGCGGTGCCTGCTGCCGCACCGAAGTCGGCTGTAGCGACGCCGCTGGAGTGGGCCTGCCCGCAAGCGAATGCAACACGCTGGGCGGCACCTTCCGGGGCGACGGCACCAATTGTGACACGATCACGCCGGCCTGTCCGGGGATCTGTTGTGAGCCGGGCAGCTTTTGCAGCGACAGTGTTGATCCCACATTCTGTAATGATTCGCTGTTCGGCGTCTTTGGCGGCGCCACCACCTGCGCGGCGGGCTCGCCTTGCGACAACATCATCGCGACGGGCGCATGCTGCCTTCCCAACGGAAGCTGTTTGACCACGAGCGACACGGCTTGTGCCGAGCTTGCGGGCACGTTTTCCCCATTGCCACAAACCTGCGCTTCGGTCACATGTGTGGCCGCCACGCCCGTGGGCGGTTGTTGTCTGCCGGATGAAACATGCGCGTTGCTCGAAGCGGCGACTTGCGAAGCGGCTGGCGGCATCTTCCGTGGCGACGGCGTTGGTTGCCCGGGCATCGGCGAGTCGGATTGCCTTCGCGGATCCTGTTGCCTGATCCTCGGCGGTTGTCAGCCCGATGTCGTTGCGGCCGAGTGCGACGCGCTCGGCGGATCATTTCAGGTTGGTGTGGCGTGCGTTGGCGCGTCGTGCGCCGACGGCGGCGCGTGCTGCCTTCCCAATGAAACCTGCGAGACGCTGGCAAGCGATCTTTGCATTGCGGCCGGTGGCGTGTTCCAAGGCGTTGGCGTGGATTGCGCGACCGTTACGACGTGCGCCCGTGGGGCGTGTTGTGATGCGGGCTCATGCAGCGAAACGCTCGAAGCCGATTGCGCGGGTAGCTATTTGGGCGACAGCTCCGTGTGTGTGGCCGGCGCGTGCGATATTGGCGTTTGCTGCCGCGTCGGGTTGCCGTGCGAAATTACAACGGGCGCGATTTGCGCCGCGACGGGCGGCGTTCACGACCCGGCTACGGCAACCTGTGACAATGCCCCGTGTTTGCAAGGTGCTTGCTGCCACGGCGACGGCGTATGCGACGACGATCAGTTCAACTTCATGTGTGCGACCCCGCTGGATGATCTGTTCCCCGGCTTGGGTTGCAATCAAGTCGATTGTCAGCCCCGTGGGGCGTGCTGCCTCAACGGAATCTGCGGCGACGATATTGATGTGGCCCAGTGCGAGTTATTGGACGGAGTGGCGGGGCCGCCCGGTTCGCAATGCGGCGATTTCACGAGCCCGTGCGACGGTGGCGCCTGCTGCCTGGACGACGGATCCTGTTTGGATGAAGTGTCGCCCAATGTGCAGATGGTTCGGATGGCCTGCGAATCGCTCGAATCGCCAGGCGGAACCTTTACGATCAACGAAACCTGCCCAAACCTCACCTGTCCCCAGTTGGGGGCCTGCTGTCTGCCGGCCGGAGGCTGCGACCTGGTCATTGAGAGCCAATGTGCGGCCATGGGTGGCGCATTCGTAGGAGAAGGTGAGGTGTGCGGGGTTACGACGTGTTCCGCCGGTGCATGTTGCGGAGTCGATACCGTTTGTCTGGACAACCGGGGCTTCGAATGCGACGCGATCGAGGGGCTGTTCTCGGTCGGTTTTGCGTGCAGCGATGGCGTCGTTTGCCCCAACCGCGGGGCTTGCTGTCAGCCGGATACGAGTTGCACCACCGACACAGCCACGGACTGTGTCTTCTTCGGCGGCACGTATGCCGGAGACGGCACGACTTGCTCCGGTACATCTTGTGCGCTCGGCTCCTGCTGCGGCTTGGATGGAATCTGCAGCGATAACGCGATCGAATTTGAATGCAGCGCTGCGGATGGATTCTCGCAGGGGTCGGTCTGCTCCAATGTTCCATGCGCGCCGCGCGGCGCGTGCTGCCTCGGCGCCGTCTGCAACATTCAAACTGAAATCAATTGCCTTGCCGCCGGCGGAAGCTATCTCGGGGAGGGCGTCGACTGCACTGGCGATCCCTGTGGTTCGATCAACATCGTCTCATCGGTACCGGCCAGTGGCGCGATCGACGCGCGACAGCCGTCGAGCATCGACTGCCTGACCGCGTTCGGATGGGACGCCATCGAGCTGACGTTTGATAACGACGCCTCCAGTGCCACGATGGGGGACTTCGCCGTAACCTCTACATTGGGGACGCCGCCGACGGTCAGCGGCATCGCCATCGCAGGGCCGGTCGTGACCCTTAGCCTTTCCGGACCCATAGCGCCCGGGGCATGGACTCGGATCGTTCACTCGCCTAGTGGCAGCAGCGTTTGTCTGGGGTACTTGCCAGCCGACGTGAACGCCGACGGGACGAGCAGCCCGTCCGATATTCTGGCCGTGATCGACTCACTCAACGGGATCGTGCCGAGACCCGTTTACGCTACCGATACGGATCGTAGTGGTGTGGCCGGACCTGAGGACATCTTACGCGTAATCGATTTGCTCAACGGAGCCGCGTGCTTCGATGTATGGTTGGATCAGACGCTTGGCGCGTCGCCTTGCCCATAGGGCGTGTCGCTGGAATCGCGCTGGGCGCCCGACGCTCGTCTGGGCATTTCTGAAAAACTAGCCGCCACCGCCGAGCGAGGCCTCTGCTTCGGCCAACTGCTCGGGGAGATTGGTTCGGATGTCTTCGAGCTGTTCACGCGTGATGGCGATGGTGTCCAGCATTTCGTCCGTGATCTCGCAGCCTTGGGCCGTCAGGTAGAATCCGATTTGCTCCTGGCAGCACAGGACATCCGCGATCTGAATCAGCGTGGCCATGTTTCTGAGCTCTGTGCTCAGATCCTCGGGATTGTGGTGGAATCCGACGGCCGCACGAAGGTGGCGGGGGAACTTCCATTTCGTCGTAAGACCCACGCCGAACGCTTGGTGGTCGGCGCCGATCAACTCTCGCTCACATTCGATCAGGCTTTCGCCGGTCGCGGCGCAACGGTTGACGACCTCCGCAAATTCTTCCGCAAAGACCTGCCGCTCCACAAGCGTCCCGATGTCATGAATCATGCCCGCGACGAAGACTTCGTTGGCCATAACAGGATGCGGGGATACCTTCGCAAGATCGTGTGCGGTCACCGCGACCGCGACGCTATGTTTCCACAGGTCCGACGCGCTGAATTCTTTGGAAATCTGCCCGCCTTTGAAGAGGCGCGCGATCGACGCGGCAATCGCGATATTCTTAACCGCCGACAAACCCAGCAAGATGATGGCGCGATCGACACTGGCGATCTGGCCGGGCAACCCGTAAAACGCCGAGTTGACGACCTTTAACACCTTCACGGACAGGGCAGGGTCGTTCTTGATCACCTCATGCAGGTCACGGGCCGTGCTCTGAGGATCCTCCACGATCTCGATGATCTTGATCGTGACCTCGGGAAGGGTGGCAATGTCCCCGATTGTGGAGAGTGCCTTATCGACGATCTTGAGCGTGTGATCTTCAGCTTGAACGGTCATCGGTACTCCCTCGCGAGTTCTGGGACGGCAACGAAAATCCAGCAATTCGTTTCGACGAACATTTATCGTCACACAGGCCAACCGGGATTAGGCCGCAGCCCGAATCGTCCTAAAACTCGATCTTCTTCCGCCGGAATTGTTCACCCAGGTCGATCGTTCGAAGGATGTTCGCGACTTTCCTTCCGGCGGTTCCGTTGCCGTAGCATTGAGAACGCTGTTTTATCGGTCGTTTCCCAAGGGCCCGGGCGATCGCTGCCAGGATGCATGCTTGGGTAGGTTCAGCGTGAATTACGGAGGATCCGCCGATTTTCCGGCCGAATTGACGCGGGCCTATGTTTACGGAAGGCGTCCCAGCCGAAGGCGCTTCGATAATGCCACAAGATGAATTGCCAATCAGCACGTCCGCTAGGACAAGCTGCTTGAGGAAATCATCGCGATGCATCGAACGCACCACTTTTACCGGATGAGTTCCCTTGGCGCATTGCCGAATCGCATCGAGCACGCCCTCATGCCCGCGATCGCTGTTGGGATAGATGATCGTCGGCTCCAGATTGGCGTGACGCACACAGCGCAAGATCGTTCCCATGGCCTGGCGTTCAACCCTTCTGGCCCGGCCGGCGGCATGGAAAATCACGAGGGCGGTTTCTCTACTTGCGCCGTTGTTGGCTTTTTTAGCGATTTTGGAGCGCATCAACTGTGTGAGCCGATCCAAGCCCGGCGCGCCAACGACGAACACGCGATTGGCGGATTCGCCCATCCGCAAGACGCGTCGCCCTGCATCCTTCGAGGCCACCAGATGCACGTGCGCCAGTTTGGTCATGGCATGGCGCAGGCTGTCGTCGAAATCCCCCTCGGCGACATCGCCGCCATGGATGTGGGCCAAAATGGTGCCCGTGGTCACCGCGGCCATCGCGCCGGCCATCGCTTCGATGCGGTCGCCGAGCACAAGCACGATGTCGGTCTTGTTTGCGTGGATGAAGTTGGCCATACCGCGGATGCCCTTGGCCAACCCGGTCGCCTGATCCGTGGGGCTGTCGTGGCCGGCCTGCATGCGCACGCGGGCGTCTATCGCAAACCCGTCGGCAAGAATTTCTCGGTGGGTGTTTCCGAACTTAGTAAGCCAGTGCATGCCCGCAACGATCAGTTGCAGCTTCAGGCCCTTCGTGTCACGAATGGCCTCCATGGAAGACTTGAGTAGCCCGTACTCCGCCCGCGTCCCCGTGACCACGGCGATCCGGCGGAGCCTTTGGCGTCGTGCGTGGCGGGTCATTGTAGCATGGTCCATGCTATGACGGTGTCACTTCTGATGTCGGACGCGGCCCTGCGGCCTACGAGCTCTTCCATTCGCGCCGGGTCAATCCCGGTCCCAGGCCGTTTTGAGGTCAGCATGTCGGCGCCCAATCGCGCCCCCTTGGGAATATCGACGCCTGCCACCACGCTTCGCCTAGAGGCGCTGCGCACGTCTTCCTCGATAGGCGTCATGCCCAAGGCGCCGGTCCCCATGGCGGCGGCCGCGGCCCTGAGATTTGCGACGTACTCCTCAAAGGGCCGTGGAGCGAGAGAAAACGCGTGATCCGGCCCACCCGCCGCCGAATCCAGCGTGATATGCTTTTCGATAAGCTGCGCCCCGGCGGCGACCGCCCAACCGCCCGTCTGCGTCGATGTGGTGTGGTCACTGAGCCCAACAGGCACGGCGAAACGGTCTCGCAGGGTTTGCATGGCACGGAGATTCAAAGCGTCTACGGGCGCGGGGTAGCAACTGATGCAATGGAGCACCGCCAAGGTGTTGGGGGCCGCCCGATGGGCCGCTTGTAGGGCGCTGAGGATCTCGTCGCCGTGGCTCGCTCCGGTTGAAACGATCAGCGGGCGTCCCGTCGCGGCAGCCGTCGCGACAAACCGAAGGTTGGTGGCATCGGTTGAGGCGATCTTGATGGCCGAGGCGCCGAGCGCCTCTACGCAATCGATCGCCTTGGGGCCAAACGGGGTGGCGATCAGCTCGATCTCACGACAAATGCAACGCTCTTTGATGCGCCACAGCGCCTCGCGACTCAGCTCGAGTTTCGCGAGCATTTCGAATTGGGTTTCGGCGCCGCAGGCTGCGGCCTGATAGTCGGCGGATTGCGCTGATCGTGTCACCAACTCTTCAGCAGTGAACACTTGAAACTTGACGGCGTCAGCCCCCGCGGCCACCGCCATATCAATCAGATCGAGGGCTTTAGATAGTTCGCCGTCATGATTGACACCCGCCTCCGCGATCACGAACGTGGGGTGCCCGGACCCGACGCGACGCCGACCAATCGTTAGAACGGGGGCGGCATGATGATCGAGGTTATGGGGCATGAAGATGGCACTCGCGCTTGATGAAAGCCTCTGCAACCAGCAAGTCCACCGGTTCGTCGACATCGACGGCGGCGTCGCATGGTTGGACGATCGCCCGACGATCCCGGCCCAAGAACGCCTGGAAGTCATCCGGCGCGTTTAGGGCGTCAAAGAGAGCGGTCCGACGGACCACCACCGCGGCACCGTCATGATAGAAAAGCGGCTGAAGATCTTGTCGCCGGTAGATGGAGTTGACTCGGTATTGCACCATGCGATCTCCATCGAGGCGGTGGAGCCAGTCCGGGTGCTGTTTCGACACAGGAGCGACGCTTCTGACGGAATCCGCGCCGGTATGCTGTAGGTGGTCCACGGCTCGATCAATCAGGCCCGCGCTCCGCA
This sequence comes from uncultured Phycisphaeraceae bacterium, assembly GCA_964651325.1. Lineage (GTDB taxonomy): Bacteria > Planctomycetota > Phycisphaerae > UBA1845 > UBA1845 > JADFOB01. The sequence continues at coordinate 8,817 of CAZYXP010000016.1, read as the reverse complement.
CGGGAATGTTGCCGTACAATAGCACAACCGTATCCGCGCTCTTCTTACTCTGCTCCTCCCAAGCCTCAACGGCATGTCGGGCGGCGGCATCCACCGTGGCGGAGTCAGTGGCAAGGGCCGGTGGGCGATCGATCACGAGAATCCCCTGCTCGGTCGCTAGCTGTTGGGCGGGGGTTGAGTCGGTCGAAAGCAGGACCGCGTCGAGGCGGCGACTGGCGCGGGCGTGCTCAAACGTGTACTGGATCAGCGGCTTGCCGAGTAGATCGACCATGCATTTGTTGGGCAGGCCCTTGCTGCCGGCACGGGCGAGAATAATCCCCAAGCAAACCATGACTTACGGATTATCGGTCATTACTACGGGGGTGCTTGACCATCCGTGTCCACGGCAAAGCAAACTTGGCCGCGGAAGGGTACATAGCCTAGCCGCCCTCGGCTGGGCATGCCCAGACACAACGGAGGGTACACGCACCAGAGCCACTCGAACACAGCAGAGGGCCGCTGTGCTACACGCGGGGTTATTGAGGGATAACGTCGAGAAGGGAGGCGGGCAGCACATCACGCAAACGAACCAGGGCGCGTTTTTCGATCTGGCGGATGCGTTCCTTCGTCACGCCGAAGCGCTGACCGAGCTGTTCCAGCGTGAGCGCGTTGCCATTTTGACCGAGCCCGAAATGGCTTGAAACGATTTCCCGTTCGCGATCGTCGAGCACGGAAAGGCCATCGGCGATGGCCGCACGCATGCGGTCGCGGTCGCTTTTGGAAACCTGTTCCTCGGTTTGATCTGGGGCGGCCTCCAGCAATTCATCCTGACCGGTGACATAGCGGGCGGCACGATAGTGCTGCTCGGGGATGGTTCGCGCGAAGTTCTTCATGATCGCCCAGGAGGCGTACGTGCTAAACTTGACGCCACGGCCAAAATCGAACTTTTCGACCGCGCGCATCAACGAAATGTTGCCGTCGCTAACGACCTCGAAGAATGCGGCCGACCACCCAATGTGTTTTCGGGCGATGCTGACCACGAGCCGAAGATTGGCCCGGATGATGCGCTGCCTGACATCTTCGATGGCCGCCATCGACTCGGCCAACTGATCGAATGTCGCGGTATCTGGAGATTCCGTATCGATCTGGGCGAGCACCTTGCTTGTTCGGTACTTCAGATAGTTGTACCGGCGGAACAAGTCCTGCTCCTGCTCACGCGTCAGAAGCGGCGTCTTATACAAAGCCCGCAGATATCCTGGCGTCGATTCCGGTGGCTTTGGGCCGGGCTTGATCTCAGCGGTGGGCTCAGGCACGCCCAGAACAAGATCATCCGCGTTGGGCGCATCGAAGATTTCGTTGGGGATGCAATTCAAATCGGCATTGCGCCAGAGCGTGACCTGAACATGGCGGAGGATAGACTCCACCTCAACGACGCTACATTCAAACGCGCGGGCCAGCGACGCTTTGTCCTCGCCGGCCTTGTGGCATCGCCACAAAGCGCGGTACCGATCGCAAAGGATCGGCTCCTGATCTGCGGCGAACAGCGGCGTCTTGGTGGATTCTTCGTGGCGGCGAAGCGTGTAGCGAACCGTTTCCACCGCTCGCCCCGATTCCTCGGCGATGAGCTTGGAAACGCTATGAAGCTTCAAGGGATGCTGCGCCAAGAGCTCGCCGGCTCTTTGGACAATGTCGGCCCGCTCCAGATCCGTCAGTTGACGGAACGCAGCCCCTTTTTTGACTAGATCTTGGTGACGAACCACGAACCGATCGATGGTGCTTTGGCAAAAAGCCAGTCGATTCACGCCGTCTTCAAAGACGACGCGAATCCCCATCAGGCCCCGGTTTCGCCACCTGCGAATGGTCTTCGTGCTAACGTTGAGGTCGTCGGCTAATTCTTGATGCGTCCGGTAAGGCTCGTCCAGCTCGCCAACCGCAAGATTCGCTCTTCGGCTGATGACGTCGGCCATGGTGACCAAGTCGGGCAGGAGCGCCTTGCCGGGCACAGATGGGCTGGTCTGCTTGCCACGTTTCTGATAGCCGGTGATGTGGAAACAAACCCACTCGTAGGGAAACACCCGGTCCGGCTCAACCAACTCCAGCAGTAGCTCGATGCCCCTGAGCTGGTCGAATCTCAACCGGCGGGGCGAAAGCGTTAGCTGGTGGGTCAGCTCGGCAAGGTCTTTGTTGAAGAATTTCGGCATGGCGAAAAAAGCGATTCCCAGAGATCCCGGCAAAACCAGCGACGTACTCGGCTTACTGACCCACTATGCATAGCATCGGCGAAACGGCCCCACCATGGACCCTCAAGCCGGAGCCCGCCTATAGGAAGTTAGCAAAAACCCTAACTTATTATCGCCTGCTAACGTCCCAAGGTCAACTCGGACTATGAATTGCGCTGTTGCGTGATCCGTCGCGACCGGAGGGACGAGGATGAAGTAACCAGAGAATCCCAAGAGATGCCGGTGCGGGGAGGCTTTTCGGGCAGTGGTTGAGGGAAAACCACTGAAATAGCTGCTGAAGCCAGAATCTTAGGGTTGCTAACCGCCCGAAGGGCCCGGTAGGCCCCTGGGCGTAAAGTGAGACTGACCTAGTGACACTGATCTAAAACATGTCCGACATCCATGGCGTGGGGCCGGCGAAGACGCGGTCGGCCGCTTGGACGGCGCGGTCGCCGCCTTTTAGCCGACCCATGGCTCGGAGCTGGGTGGCGGTAAAGTAGCCGGAATAGAGCGGTGCCAGCGTGTGGATCGACACGTCTAAAGCGGTACTTTCAGGTCCGTGACCCGGGGTCTCGTCGCGGCGGACGCCGACGTGGCCATTTTCCACGGTCAGGCTGAACGAAGCATTGTTCTGGGGGATCAGCTCGTCCCGAACACGCAGCTCGAGTTGGGCGTTTGTAGTGGTCGGGTAGCCGCGCATGGTCAGCGCCTTCTCGACGTCCGCGATCCGCAGCATCCAGATCATTCGCCAGGCGACCTCGTGCTCTTGCTCTGTCATGCGCATGAGCAATGGATCGGCCGGCGCACCGCACCACGTCAATTCGGATGCCATCGAGCGGTGATCGCCAAGCAGCGTCATCAACCGGTCGAACGCGCGCTCCGTGGTCGCCCCATAGTCGATGACGTCCAGCCCGTATCGCGGAAACACGGCCTCCGACTTGGCGAAAAACACATAGCCTTCCAGATCGCCATGGCCCTCGCCGCCACCGACCACGTAGCCGAACGTCTTTCGATTCCATCTCGAGATGACACGTTGCCAAGACCACGGGGTCCGCTCGACGTGGCCCGGGTAGTTTAGCGCCCGGCGGCGATAGATTGCGTCGATCGCCTCCTGATCCTCTGGTTGATACGGCCGCACCGGCAAACTGCGATTCCGCGATGCCAGCCCCGCCACGGCCGCCCGATATTGAACCCGGACGCCGGCTTGCTCGTATCCCGCGCTGCGATAGACCGGTTGCGTCGCCGGGTAGAGCACCGAGAGCGGGCATCCCTTCTCGTGGGCCTCCCGAACGACTGACCCCATCAGCCTGGTAGCGATGCCCTTACCCCGATGCTGCGCCGCCACGGCCACACCGTGAATGCCCGCCATGGGCAAGAATCGCGCGCCAAAGCTCTGTCCGAGGGGCACCACCATGGCGCCGCCGGCCACCTGGGAACCGAGCTTCGCAATCCGCACGTTTTCGCGCCCCATGCGCGTGAGCCAATCAAACTCATCAAGGGGCGGAAAATTCAGGCTTTCCTGCAAGATGGCCGAAAACGGGGCGATGTCGTCGTTTTCGAGGGGGGCGATCTGTAGGTCGCAGTGCGAACCGGTTTTTGGATTGGTAGTAGTCATCATCGGGTCCCTTGCTCCAAATGAAAACAACAGCGCCTTGGGATTCGGGCTGCGCGGCCAATTGGGAATGCCCAGCCCCGTGGCACCGCGCGGGCTGAAGCCCACGGCATCGCGCGGGGCAACCCCCTGCCCTACCTGTTCGCGGGTCGGCGCGCCGCAGCGCCAGCGAACTGGGATTGTATCATTTCTCGTCGGCGTGTCTCGCGACGCGAAAGAGATGCTATGATGGGGGTGTTGGCACGAACACGGACGAGTCGTGCGCACGCGGAAGATTTGCGGTGGCCGACCGCATCAGGCATTAGGACGGAGCGACCTACGTGGCAAAGAAGGCATTGATCACCGGAATCACGGGGCAGGACGGATCCTACTTGGCCGAGCTTCTTCTCGAAAAGGGCTATGAGGTCTGCGGCATCATCCGCCGATCCTCGTCGTTCAACACCGATCGAATCGACCATCTATATCAGGATCCCCACGCTACCGATCGCCGCCTTTTTCTAGAATACGGCGATTTGCTCGACGGCAACCAGCTCGCGCGGCTGCTGAGCGATTTTCAGCCGGACGAAATCTACAACCTCGCGGCACAAAGCCACGTTCGTGTCAGTTTTGATCAACCCGTCTATACGGTGGATGTGGCGGGCTTGGGCACGCTTCGATTGCTCGAAGCCGTGCGTCAGATGAAAAAGCAAGCCCGCTTTTACCAGGCGTCGTCCAGCGAGATGTTCGGGAAGGTGGCCGAATCGCCTCAGACCGAGGCGACCCCCTTCTACCCGAGGTCGCCTTACGCGTGCGCCAAGGTCTACGCTTATTGGCAGACCATCAATCATCGCGAGGCGTACGGACTCTTCGCCTGCAACGGAATTCTGTTCAACCATGAATCTCCCCGCCGCGGTGGCACCTTTGTGACGCGCAAGATCACGCGGGCGGCGACGCGGATCAAACTCGGCCTCCAGGAGAAGCTTTTTCTGGGCAATCTCGACGCCCGGCGGGACTGGGGCTTCGCCGGGGATTACGTGGAAGCGATGTGGTTGATGTTGCAGCAGGAGCGCCCCGAGGATTTCGTCATCGCCACAGGGGAGACGCGATCGGTGCGAGAGTTTGTCGAGGAAGTCTTTTCGCTGCTCGATCTGGACTGGAACGACCACGTGGAAATCGACCCGCGCTATTATCGCCCGACCGAGGTCGATGTTTTGCTCGGTGACGCGAGCAAGGCCAAACGGGTCTTGAACTGGCAGCCCAACGTGCGGTTCAAAGAACTCGCCAAGATGATGACGGATGCCGACCTAAAGCTAGCCAGGCAGGAGAAGATTCTCGCCGAGGCGTAGTCCGCGTCATTGGCATTTTCCCCAGCCGCGGGCTCCCTTCTCTAAGCCGTGGGCTTCGGCCCGCGCGGCCTCCCGAACCCGCGTGTCTACAAGTAACGCGATAAGGCGCTACCGAACCACTTCCGCGTGATCGACTCGAGCCGTGCCCGCCACAATCTCCGCCGCCATCTCCTGTACCTCGCCCGGTTGTCGAGCTTCCGCGATGGGGGCAAACGTCACCCCTGCGGTCCTTAGCATCTGAGGCACGCGCTGCATCCACGTGTGCTCGCGGCACAAACGCGCCCGCGCCGCCTCGGCCATGAGTTCGCCCTGCCGCCGATTCGCCAGCAGGTGACCGATCTGATCCCGCGCCTGAGCGGGTGAATCAAAGCGGACCACTTCCGCATCGGGCGCGAAACAATCCGTAAGCCCCTTGCGATGAATGTGTACCATCGGGACGCCGCTGGCCGCAATTTGGAAGGGCTTGTGGGAAATGCCCTCCTCCTCGCCGGCCTGCGAAACATTGATGGCCACGCGACCGCGTGCGTACGCGGCGGGCTGATCCACATGTTCGATCCATCCCCCGCCTTCGATGCCCACGCTCGACCAATCCGATCCGAATACGGCCACCTTAAAGAATCGCGAAAGATACCGCAGGAAAAACGTCCGCTGCCACCGACCGAATTGCCAGAGCGCCTCGATCGCATCGAAGTACGCGAGGTGATGCTCCGCCAGCCAAGTGCAGGCCGTTTCGTGCTCCGGGGTAAGCCGCTTGAGTTGCCAGTACGAGCCCACCAGTGGCTCGAGTCGGCGGGCATCGACCCAACGCGATGCCAATGCCTCGAGCGCGACGCGCATGTCGCTGGGAGCATGTCGATCCCAGACGGCCTGAAGCTTTTCGCCGGCCAGGCGGGCGGCGATGTCGTTCAGCTGTGCTGGATCGGGCCGATCCTGCGTCAGCAGCGGCTCAAAGGCCGGATTCAATGCGGGCGGGGAACCCACAATCGCCACAACATCATATGCGGCATCGCTACGCGTGGCCGGGATGAGTCGATCCGGGTTTTCTGCGACCGGCAGGCCATGGCAATTCGGCCAATGCAGCATGTCTTGTAGTTCACGCGCGGCCAGCTCGCTTTTGACAAAGTGGTGACAGTTTGGCGACCGCAATGCGCCTTGAATCTCCGGTTGCAGCGCCTGTTTTTCGCTGGCCCATTGAGGATGATCCGTCCACCAGAGCAAATGTGTTGCGCCGAGTTGTTCAAAAAGCGGAATCGGCCGGCCGTTGGCTCCCGCTCCGCACCCCCACTCCAATACGCCGTTGAGGCCCGAGCCAATCACGGCCTTGACGTGGCGCGCACGAATCAGCTCGGCCATTTCCTGCGTGTTTGGCGCTTGTCCCGCATGAGCCCGTTCCCAGGTCTGGCGCATTTCGAATCGAATTGTTTCAATGCCCAACGCCTCCGCCGCGTTGGCCATATCTTCCAAGTAATAGCGCGTGAATTTCCCAGGATTCAACAGTACCATCAACCGATCCGGACCATCGACGACGCGGATCGATCGTTCTGTCGTGTCCGGGGTCGGGATCACGTCGCGTCCCAACGCCTGCAATGCCGCATCGATGTCCGCGGCGATCTTCGCAACCGTGCCGCCGCCCTCAATTTCGCGCTCGCCACCTGGAGGCTTTCCGGTTGACAACGGGGCTGCTCGGTCGTTGGTGGGTGTCAGGCTCGGCGAATGGGCGACTCCATCGACCAGCGCGTGCAACCGATGGCGAATCAGGTGATCCCGTTGGACTCGCTGCTGGCCGGCGCGCGCGATTAGCGTCCGCTTTTGCGGGTCGGCAAGATGAGCGCTGATCTGTTCGAGCAACTCTTGCTCGTCCCGAAACGTAGCGCACTCCCGGCCGACGTCGAAGTAGGATTCAATATCGTGCGTGTGGAAGCAGAGCAAAAAACCGCCCGCGGCGGCAATTTCCAGGCATCGCGGATCGAAGCTCAATTCTGAATTCGGATCGGGCAGGCCGATGTTGATCGCCGCCGAGCGATAGCGGCTCACGCGGTCGGCCTGATCTAGGATTGGGCCCTCCGCGTCTACCCCATAGGAATCGCGCCAGCCGTCTCCGGATACTGCCACCTCCGCCGGAATCTTCCGCGACAAGAAGACCACGAATCGGTCCCGTGCCCGAAACGACAGCTCCGCAAGGTATCGCTGCTTCGCGCGGAAGTAGATCGCCGCTTTTTCCGCAAGCATTTCATGGGCATCGGACATGCCGGGCACCGCGCCGCAGGAGTACAGAGCGTGGTAGATGTCAAAAAAGCACGGCGCTTCGGCGTAGCCACCTACCGCCGCGGCCGCCATGCCGATCCAGTTCTCCATCTGGCTGCCGGCCGAAACGGTCAGCACTTCCGAAAGCCCCGCGTCGCCGACAAAGGAAACGGCAAGCGTCGCATCTTCCGGTTTCGTTGGACCGACGCAATCCTTCACCCCGGCAACCGCGGCCAGCACGTCTCGCACCTCGGGAACACCGAACGCGCGCAACTCCTTGGCGTGGCGAGAATCCGTGACGCCCTTTGTCCAGGTCTTGCTTTGGAGGACTTGCCATGCCGTTGACCAAGGCAGGCCATTCATCGTCTTGGCCACGGAGCCGTCGAAATAGGAAACCAGCGGAATTCCGGCGGCCTCGTGCGTCAGCTTCAGCTCCTCGATCCCGCGCGCGCCTTGTACGAATGACAGCCCAGAAGCCCTCATGTCGAGCAGAACATTCGGAGCTGTTCGCTCCAGCCCAGCCATCAACCGCCCCCCGGCGTCCGCAAGGCCAGCGATACGGGCTTGAGCGTCTTCACCGGGCGTGGCTGGCGGCGCGCCCTGCAGCCCCACCGCGTCAAAACCCTCCGCGGTCGCGGCGGTCTCCCATTCCTGTCCACCCAAAATAGCAATCTTCATGGTGTTGACCTGTTGTTCCTGGCGTTTTTTCTCAGATGCGCGGACGTTGCTGACTGTGACTCACGGAAAATCCGGCCCCGAAGCGACTGCCGCACCTGCGGAGGCCTTTCCGATCTTATCGGAACATGCTGCAGCAAAATGCACCTCCAAGGCTGAATTCGCGCGATTCGCCGACGCTAGCACGGCTTGCGACCCAGGGTCGCCAGGAATAAACTCCGCCCCATGAATCCCGAGAAAACCACAATCAACCGACTCCAGGAATCCGTCGGCGAGCTCGTGACGCTGTCCGGATGGGTGTACAAAGCCAGGTCCAGTGGCAAGGTGGCGTTTATCGTGCTCCGCGACGGAACCGGTCTGTGCCAATGTGTCATCGAAAAGAGCGACCAGACGGCCCCGTTTTTTGACGACGTGAGAAAGCTGCCGCAGGAATCGGCCTTGCGCATCACCGGGATGGTGCGAGCGGAAGAGCGGGCCGTGGGCGGCCATGAGCTTCACGCGACAAATGTCCAAATCGTTGCCGCGGCCGGTGATTATCCGATCACGCCCAAGCCGCACGGTGTGGAGTTCCTCATGGAGCGTCGGCATCTCTGGTTTCGATCCCAACGCCAATGGCTGATTCTTCGGATTCGGGCCACCGTGGTGGATCAGATCCGCAGGTTCTTCAACGACGACGGGTTTGTACTCATTGATACGCCGATCTTCGCGCCGGCCGCCGGTGAGGGGTCGCAAACCTTGTTCAAAGTGGATTACTTCGGCGAGC
>CAZYXP010000015.1:0-30654 GCA_964651325.1 uncultured Phycisphaeraceae bacterium | reverse complement strand
GCGGGCTGTGTGCGACGTGAGCCCTGCCCGCCCCCGCGGGGGTCGAATGGGATGGGCTGTGCGGCGTCCGTGGGTCCGCAAGGAGCGGACCCACGGCTACTATAGAGCAGCCTTTCAGGCTGCAGGACGCAACGGCGTTCCATCCGCCAGAAGGGTCATGCGCCCAGTGCGCAAGAGTATGTCACCGGGCTTGCGCCGGGTGCTCTGAATAGCTGACGGCTGACGGCAGAATGCTGACGGCTACTCAATTCTTCTCTTTCGGCTCCACCGCGCAGAAGCGATCTCCATCGCTGACTTGCCGGCCGTTGACGAAGTCCTGCCACGTCATGATTCTTCCCGAGGACGGTTTGATTTCTAATAGTTCAAGGAATCCGTCCGCTGTCGCGACGTAGCGGCGCCCATCGATCGTTCCGGGTTCTAGCGCGATGGATGCCATTGATGTTTCGCCTGAGCATCCCTCGACTGCACGCGCTCTGATGAGCTGGACTTGTTCCCACCGGCCGGCTTGCGATTCAAACTTGGCGGGCACGCCCGGCCAAGGGGTCATGCCGCAAATATGCCGCGCCAACACCTCGGCAGGTCGATCGAAGGAGGTCATGCCGTCAGACTTATTGAGCTTTGGGGCCAGGCATTTTTGCGAATCATCCTGCGGCGTGCCCGCGGGCATCCGGCCTCCCTCGAACAGCTCCAATGCCGCGGTCACCGCGTCAACCCCGACCCCCGCCAGTCGGTCGTGCAGCTCGCCCGCGTTTTCATGGGGCTTGATCTGTGTCCAGCGGGACGCCAGGATCGGCCCGGCGTCCATCCGCTTGTCGATCCGAAACACCGTGCAGCCCGTTCGCGCTTCGCCGTGGGCTATGGCCCAATTGATGGGGGCGGCTCCGCGGTATTTGGGCAGCAGCGAGGCGTGCAGGTTGATGAAGCCTCCAGGCGTGGCGCCGAGCAATTCGGGACCGAGCATTTGGCCGAAGGCGATGACGATTCCCAGATCAACCCTTGCATCGCGAACGCGTTGAACGAAATCCGGCTCGTTGACGTTGGCGACCTCCAGGATGGACAAACCCAACTGGTCGGCCACAGCGGCCACGGGCGTTCGCGTGGTGCGTCGACCGCGACCGGCCGCCCGCGCCGGCTGGGTAACCATCAGTGCGATATCGTGACGCTCGCTGGCGAGGGACTTTAATGTGGGCACCGCGAACACGCCGGACGCCATGAAGACAATTCGCATCGGGGCTTGCCTCGACTACCCAGGTTTTCCATAGTCTGCGTTTAGTTGCTTGATTGCACGGCGATTCGTGATTTCATCCGAGGTGGACATGTTGTCAATGATGAGCTTGCCGTCCAGGTGGTCGGTTTCGTGCTGCCAGACGCGGGCCGCCAATCCCGTCCCTTTCAGCTCAAACGCTTTGCCGGTTGCGTCCTCGATCAGCATGGTCGCCTCGGTCGCGCGACGCATTTTGACATTGACGCCCGGGAGCGAGAGGCAGCCCTCTTCGTCCTCTGCGGCCCCTTGAAGGTCGACAAACCTCGGGTTGACGCATACGAGCAGGTCGTTTTCTTCGCCGGTGGCGTTGCAGACAAACATGCGAATCGGGATACCGACCTGTGGGGCCGCCAATCCGACGCCGTTTGCCGTCTTCATGAGTTCCGACATTTTTTGGACCAAGGCCGCAAGTTTGGAATCAAAGGCCGTGACGGCGGCGCAAGATCGCTTCAAGACTGGATCGGGGTAGACTACAATCTTCAGTTTATTGATATTCGGGTAATCCATCGGCAACGGGGTCCGATCACGCTTGGATCGGTGCTTCTCGCAGACTAACTTGACATTGATCCCTCGTGGGATAATATCCGTTGCTTCGCCGTTGTAAAGGGTTGTGATTGCTTGGTTAACGTTTCCCCGCCTTCGGCGTGCGGAGCGCGTTTTTCGGACCCTTAAAATTGTTGCAGCGGCACGCGCATCCGATCAGTTGCGGACCCCGCGTACGAGACGACCTCTCGAGAATCCGGATCGTCCATCCGAAGACGAATATTGATCCATGGGCAAAGAAAAAGACGATTCGAGCTCAGACGGGAACTCAACCCAACGATTCGTAACTAAGCCCGAGAACCGGATCAAGGCCGAGAAATGGTTTGCTCGCGCGCGTGAGCTTGGCGAAAAGCGTCAGTTTGATTACGCGATCGAATATTATGTCAATGGGTTGGAGTTTTGGCCTGATGCCGTTGAGGAGGCGCTCAAGCCCCTCCATGGCTGCGGCGTGGCTCGAAGGGCGACCGGTGGCAAGAAACCAGGGCTGAAGGACACGATGCGCCGGTCCATGTCAGACAAGGACGCCCCAAAGGGCTTCCTCAATGCTCTTTGGCTGTTCGGACACGATCCGGACAACCTCTCATTTATCGAGGGCGTGCTTCGTAATGCCAGCAAGCTGCGCGCCGAAGACGCGGCCAAATGGTCCGGCGGCGTTTACGCGCGAGCGCTGGACGCTGCGCCCAAAGCCACGTCCAAACAGCTCCAGCAGTTGGTCTCATTCATGGAGGAGTTGGGTGATCGGTCGGCCGACCGCGGCGAGACCACGTTCGGAGTCGAGGCGTACCAGGCAGGAATCGACGTATTGAACATCTGGCGGCGCCGGGCGCCCAAAGACCAGGAGATCTCGGTGGCGCTCAAGAATCTCTCCACCAAACTGACCATTCTCAGAGGAAAGTATCAAGACGGCGAATCTTATCGGGACAGCATCGCCGATGTCGATCAGGCCCAGGAGTTGCACGATCGGGAACGTTCTATACAGAGCGACGACCGCGTCGGTCAGCTCATCGCTTCAGCCGAGCAGGCCTACAAAGACGATCCTGATCATCCCAATGCATTGCGGGATCTGGTTGACCTGCTTTGCCGCCGTGAGCTGGAGGCGGACGAGATCAAGGCAATTGGGCATCTGGTCAATCAGTTCAAAAGGACCGATAACTACCGCTGGAAGCAGCGCGCCGATGACATCCGCATGAAGCAGCTTGGCCGTAAAGTGCGCGAGGTGGCACAAGAAAAGGGGGCGGAAGGGGCCAAGCCGCACAAGATCGCCCAGCTTCGCTTTGAGCTTTCCGTCTACAAGGAGCGGATCGAACGCTATCCCACAGATACCCAGATGAAGTACGAGTATGGCGTACGCTGTTTCCGGGCGGGTCGTTTCGACGATGCCATTCCCTTGTTTCAGACGTCGCGAGTCAATCCCAAGTACCGGATCGCGTGTGGGATGTATCTAGGGCGGTGTTTTTACCGAAAAGGCTACCATTCTCAGGCCGTGACCGCGCTGGTAGAGACCATCGAAGGGCACCCCGCCAACGATGATCAGCTTGCCAAGGACCTGCATTACTGGCTGGGGCGGACCTATGAGGAATCCGGGCAAGCCGAAGCGGCTCGGAAAACTTATGGCAAGATTCTCCAGATGGACTACAACTATCGCGATGTTCGTGCTAGACTAGACGGCTTGCCGAGCGCCTAGGGGCCAATCCGCTGGCGGCGGTAGATCACCGGTGATTTGCACCAAGAGACTTTGAAACGGACGTACGGAGTACCGGATCGTGGCGAACCTTCTTTCCTCCAAGAAACGAATCAGACAAGATGAGCGAAATCGCTTGCGCAATCGAGCCCGCAAGGCCGTGATCAAGACTCAGACGAGGAAACTCCTCGACGCTATTCACGATGGAAAGCTGGACGACGCTCAGGAGCTCTACCGCGGTCTTTCGAGGCGGCTCGATCAGACGGCCGCCAAGGGCACGCTCCACCGCAAGACGGCCGCTCGTCGCAAGTCACGCCTAGCCAAGCAGATCAACGCCGCCCGCGCCGCGGCCAGCTAGGGCATGGCAACGCTTGAATCTGCTTCCGTCGGGATGGGTATGCTGTTTCAGAGCCGCGGGCGCTAGCCCTCGGACCTTTCATGGAAGGCAGACTTCCCACGGTAGCTCCCCCGATAGGTTGTCACCGGGCTTGCGCCCGCTGCCCTGAAAAGCGTCCTTCGCCGGTTCGATCGCGCTCCCTTGGCTACTCGATCGCGCGGCGACGGCGGATTCCGATCTGACCCCGTTCGAGCCGGGCGGAGCTTCCACCACGTGACGCCATCCGGTCCTACCGACAAGAACCGCTTTGTCTCAAGAGGCGGTGAGAAACTTAATCAAGCATTCAACGTTTTTGACATCGACGTGACTGGTCTGGTCTGTGCGGACTTGGGCAGCCACGTCGGCGGGTTCGTGGATTGCCTGTTGCAGCGAGGCGCTGGCAAGGTCTACTCCGTGGACACCGCTTACGGCGTCTTGGCCTGGACGCTGCGAAAACATCCCGATGTGGTCGTCCTGGAACGTACCAACGCGATGCACGTTGAGCTACCCGAATCGGTCGATCTGATTTCCGTCGATGTCGGGTGGACGCCGCAGGCCAGAATTCTCCCACATGTGGCTACGTTGCTTCGGCCGGCCGGCCGGGTGGTGTCCCTGATCAAACCGCAATACGAAGCCAGTGCGAACGGTCGTTCCAAAGGTGTGCTCTCGGATGAGGTGTGCCAATTGGTGCTGGACCAGACGATTGGGCGCATCCGCGACGCCGGGTGGGACGTCATCGGGCCCGCCGAGAGCCCCATTCGCGGCCACGGTGGCAACCGAGAGTTTCTCGTACTTCTTCAGCGAACGGCTTGACGCAGGCGGCGTGCCGAGCTCCCCCCCCCGCAACGCTTACCCTTTGGCCAATTCGGCGACGACGTCGTCGGGAATGTCGGAATTGGTGTACACGGCGTCGGCATCGTCGTGGTCTTCCAAGCCATCGACCAGCCGCATCAGTTTCCGCGCGTTCTTGAGATCCAGCATGACCATGTTATCCGCAACCATCGAGATGTCCGCGGATTGGATTTTGATCTCGGCCTGATCGATCGAGTCCTTGACGCCCTCGAAATCTTCGGGCGCGGTCGTAACCTCATGAATCATTTGGTCGCTGGAGACGTCTTCGGCACCCGCCTCCAACGCGATTTCCATGATTCGGTCTTCTTCGGCATCTTCGGCCGCGATGATGATGACGCCCTTGGTGTGAAACTGGAACGCGACACAATTGGACGCGCCGAGGTTACCGCCACCCCGCTCAAAGAGTTTCTTGATTTCAGAGCTGGTCCGATTGCGGTTGTCCGTGGTGGCCTTGCACATGACCGCGACGCCGCCGGGGCCGTACCCTTCGTACAACACCTCTTCGTAAGATTCGCCCGCCAGTTCGCCTGTGCCCTTCTTGATCGCTTTCTCGATCGTGTCTTTGGGCATGTTGTCGCCCTTGGCTTTTTCGATCGCCAGGCGGAGGCGCGGATTGTCGGCGGGGTTGCCGCCAGTCTTGGCGGCCATGGTGATCGCCCGCCCCAGTTTGCTCCATGCCTTGCCTCGCTTGGCGTCCAGCGCGGCCTTCTTATGCTTGATCGTTGACCATTTGGAGTGACCGGACACGATGCTTCTCCTTGCCGAATTCTTGGTACGACAGTCAAGACGGTAGCGGCCGACCTATCGACCTTGAAGCCCATCCCCAGACGGGCACGCCTCCGTTACTTTTGTTGGACCGGCTGAGCCAAAGCAGCGACGCTCGGCTCTTGTCCGGCTTGGGCGGCCTCAATCTTACTTGGCGCGATTTCGCGAACCCTCTTTTCGTCTGGGCTCAATTGATCGTCCTCGGTGTCTTTGACTTTCTCAAGGGCGGCCGTCCAATGTTCGGTTGCCTGGGGCGCTTGCCCCAGGCGCCAGCAGGCATCACCGAGGTGGTCGAAAATAACAGCGTCGCCTAAACGTTGAAAGGCGCGAGCCCTCAGAAGCCATTTCTTTGCCTCCGCGAAGTTCCCTTTCTTGTACATGAGCCAGCCATAGGTGTCTAGATAGGCGCCCTGGTCCGGGTTTCGGGCGACGGCGAAGCGAATCCGCGCCTCGGCCTCGTCTAGGCGAATGCCCTGGTCGATCCAGCCATAGGCGACGTCGTTGTTGAGCCCGACGTTGTCGTTCTCGATCATCAACGCCCGTTCGGTGGTCTCGGTCGCCGCGTCGGTTTCACCGAGCATGGTCTGGCAAGCCCGAAGCTGCAAGAGCAAGACGAAGGAGAATCGCTGGTTGCGGGAAGATTCGAGCCAGGGCAGGATGTGCTCGCGGGCTTCGGCATAGCGGCGAGCCGCGATTTGAATCGATAAAAGCTGAACCCTCAGTTCATTGAGCCGCTCCTCCAAGCGATTCAGCGAGAACGGTCGATCGGGAAACCAGATCGCGTCCATCGCCGAAGATTCCCCTTCGCGGCGACCCGCGCCACGCTGGGTGATGTTCTTGACCGTGCGATCTACACCATCGAGCAGTCGCTGCGTTTGTTCGATGGCTTGGTCGAACTGCTCGCCGGCGACCAAGATACGATTCCCAAGGTTTTGATAGAACTCGCGTTGGTCGGAATGCAACAACTGGTTCTCGATCAGCTCCAAAGCGTCTGTCGTCTGGTCGTTCTCGGCAAGAAGGGTCGCCATGAGCCCAATCGCTTGTCTGCTTTCCGGATCCCTTTCGAGCAGATCGAGCGCATGTTGGGCGGCTCGTTCGTGGCGATCCGCCACCACGAGCGCGTCAATCAGGGATTCGTGGATTTGACGGTTGTCGGGGTTTTGTTCGTGAAGCTTATCCAGCAGCAAGACCGCTTCGTCGGGTTGATTTTTCCTGAGGTAATACGCCGACAGTTCCGCCGCGGTGGCGATATCATTCGGTCGATCTTCGTGCCATTGTTTCAGCAGGCCAAGCGTTTCCTGTTCTCGCCCAGTGCGCCGCAAGATGGTCAGAAGGGTGTTGCGATAGCGATTCCGCGTCTGATCGCTGAGGTTTGCGTTGCTCATTTCTTTACGAGCCAAAGCCATCGCGCGATCTGTTTGCAACGTGAGCTGCCATAGTTGAAGCAGTTGGAATCGCCAGGCCTGCCGATTCGGCCGCCGGGCAAGAAATCGTTTCTGCAGGTCGGCCGCCTCTTCAAACTGAAGTAGCCGTCCATACGCGCCCGACAAGCGCCGAAACGCGTCTTCGTTTTGCCCATCGATGACCAGCGCCTTTCGAAAGGCCGCCGCTGATTCTTCGTCTTGGGCTTCGGAGTAGCTGTCGCCCAAAGCGATCCACGTGGTCGCGTCCTCGCCATGCTCTTTCATGGCCTCGCTCAGCGCTTGGCGGTACGCGTCGAGGTCACCGTTTCGGCGAAGGGTCAGCAGGGCGTCGCACCGCGCGCGCACCAGCGGCTTGTCGGTCAGGCGTCGCAATTCCTCGAGTTGTTCGATGGCCGCCTCCAACTTGAGTTCGTTCGAATAGACCGACGCGAGCAATTCCCGCGCCTCGTCGAATTGCGGGTCTCTTCCAATGAGCGTTCTCAAATGAAGCTTGGCGCGATTGTTCTCCTGCGCCGAGATCAAGAGGTGTGCCAACGCCAGGTGTGCCTTGCGATCGTCGCGATTGATCTGAAGGGCCGCGCGAAGATGTTGCTCCGCTTTCTCTCGATCATCGAGTCGGTCATAGATGACGCCCAGCAACCGCTCCAGCCGATACGATTCCGCCGTGCCTTCTTCCTTGCGCTGAACTACGCCCAGGGCTTCAGAATACCGGTAGGCTCGAATCAGGGCTTCTCCCAGCGCCACGCGGTTGGGGACAAACGTCTGTGATTGCCGACGGCTTTGCTCGAAAAAGCCGATGGCTCGGTCAACCTGCTTGGCGCCCGTAGCCACCAGGCCGAGCAAGTAATGCTCCGCAAACCCTACCTCCGCCCTCATTGCGTCGTCCGCAAGGAGCATGGCCGAGGCATGAGGGTTCTCCCCCAGCTCTAGGCCCACTTGTTCGTAGACCTCCGCCCCTTCCGGATTGGCCAGTACGCCTCGGCTGCATTGCGCCAGCGCATCGTGCCATTGTTGGGCTTGAAGCAACATCTCGATCAACCGCTGCCGTACCAGGTCGGTGGCCGCGTGTCGTTCAAGAAACGCGGACAACGATTCCCGCGCCTCTTCGGGCAGGTTGGCCAAGACCAACGCGTCGGCTAGGTTGAGTGTGCGCTGTGCATCGTCGGGCGATTGGTGTAGCTCCGCCCGAAGCGTTTGGATAAATTCATCGAGCCGTCGCGCTTTCGTGTGGATCTCGAGGAGCGCTTCGAACGCCCCTTGCGGATCGGATGGCGTTAGCGCATTGGCGACTTGAATCGCGAGGTCGTACTTTTTTGAGCCCAGCCACAATCGAGCGCAGCGGAGCGTTCGATTCGCGTTTTCGGGATGCGCCAGCACGATGGCATGGACTTCTTGTGCGGCCTCCGAGTATCGACCGAGGCGCTCGAGAATGTCCGAGCGCATTTCCCGAGCGGGCGTCCGCTTGGCCAACAGCTCCTTGTCTTCCGCGGTCGGGTCGCCGGCCGCGTGATCCGGATCCGCCAGAAACAGTTTTGACTCATCAAGCGAGGCCGAAAGATACCCTTCCTCAAACAGCGATTGAGCCAAATAGTAGTGAGCCATCAAAGAGAGTCTTGGATTCTTTGCGGCGTCACCACACAGCAGGCCCGTCCGATAAGCTACGATGGCCTCCACATGCTCGTCGTGGGCAGCGTGGTACTGCCCGATTACCAGATGGGCGGCGATCGCATTGGGTGCCGCCGCGACGGCCTTCTCTGCATGATGCCTCGCCCGCTCTAGGTTTCCCGAGCGCAGGTTGAGCTGCGCCAGCGCAACATGAACGGCCGCGTGCTTGGGCTCATACCGCAACGCACGATCCAGCGCCGAAATCGCTTCTGTAAATCTGGATTGCTCGCTAAGTCGACGCGCTTTGGCGACCTGCCGCGCCGCTCGGTTCGAAAGCGGCTTTATCGAATCGGTGGACACGGGGGCCTCGGGCGTCGGCTCGATTTCGCGAAGCGACAGATAGGCTCGCTGGGGATCCAGCGCCACAAGGTTTTGGTCGGAAGAGTTACTGAGAACCGCGTTGCTTGTGGCGCAGCCCGAAGTGATTGAAAGGGAAACAGCGATCAGCACTCCGACAAGACGCTGGACAAAACGCTGCGTGTTCAATGGGGTCATGCGATTTTTCTTCTTAGGCTAGCACCAAGGGGGTATTCCGCAGGCGCCGGGGCCCTGGCGCGTTGGCGACCGGCTCTTCACTTTTGGCACGCTTGAAATCTCAATTCGTGGCCGGTCCACTAGGCTTTCTTTTTCGCCTGGGTTTTGCCCTTTCCGTCGGTTCGCTTCTCGGTGGAAAATGATCGCATCTTGAGCGAGAACTCCCTGGCATCATCGGCGCTGATATGTCGCTCCAGAAACGCTTGCACTTCCGCCCGCGTTGCCGATGGGTGGACCAGGTTCGCATCGCCGAGCGCGGCAAAAAGACGATCGCTGACCGGAACCGCATGGCCACCCAATCCCCAAAGCACCACGTAGGCGACCGCATATTCATCGGCCCCCGCCAGCCCGTCGAGAAACTGCCTGGCTTCGCGTCGTCCGATGGTACGGAGGCGATCCAACGAGATGCGGTTTTCGTGATCGTAGATGGATTGCAAGGCATCGATGAGCCGCTGGCAGACGTCCAAGGACTTGGGAATGAGTCCGCCGATGACCTCGGCAACCTGCGCCGCGCTGGAAACGCGGACTTCGTTCCAATCTGCCATGGAGGATAGGATGCGGTCCACGGCTTTTTCAGACTTGTTCTCTGTCGTTTTGACACCGAGGATGCCGGTCGCCAGGCAGCGCAACGGGTCGGCCAATTCTGGAATCTCGGGCGTTTCGACTTGGTTTCGAAACCGGTTCCAGGACTTCTTGAGTTTTGCGGCGAGCGCGGTTCCATTCTTCATTCTTCTTCACCGCCGATTTCGTGTGGTCCGGTCATGTTTGAATCCTCGATTGGAGGGCTAACGGTCTTGTGATCAGCGGCAGGTGGGTCGGTCGCCTCCGCGTTTGGTGGCATGGCGTTTGGTGGCATGGGCGCGGCTTGGGATGGATCCTCCGGCAAAGCTTGCTCGGGATCGCCGCGCTTGAGCCGGTTTTGTTCGATCAAGCTGAGGGTGGCCATCGCTTTTTTTCCAATTTCATCAAACTCAAACCGTAGCTCGGGACAATGGCGAATGGAAAGCTCGGCGGCGACCAAGCGTTGCAAAAAGCCACGCGCGTGCGCCATGGCGCTCATGGTCTTCCGCTCCTGCGTTTCACCGCCGGAAACACTGATGAACACGCGCGCAATCTGCAGATCCTGCGTCATTTCGACGCGGGCGATGGATGCCAGCGGATCCAGCCGAGGGTCATTCATCCGATGAATCATGGCCTCGCCGAGGACGTTTCGGATGACACTGGCGATTCGTTCTTTTCGGTATTGTTTCATTCGGAAAACGTTTCGTGGACCCAGTCCGCACTCTTGTCCAAGAGCCATTTCGGCTCAATACTCTCGGCGATTCTCGTGCGCTGCCGCTGTGACTGCTTATCGCGGGGCAAGCGCGACGCCGACTGAGCTAAAGCAATTCACGTTCGTAGTCGATCAACGACAATCGCGCCGTCCGGCGGATGACGTCGATGATTTTATCCAGCACTGCGTGAACATACCTGCTTTCGTTGGCGACGATCGTGATGCCGATCCGCGATCGTTTGGGTTGGTCGTTGAATTCCACCTCGGCTATGGAGACATTGAAGCGGTTTCGGACCCGCTCTATCAAACTCTTGATCGTGCTGCGCTTCTCTTTGAGCGTCTGCGCTTCAAACAATGATACATCAACCGACAAAACGCCAACGATCATCGCTTGGCTCGACGGATGATTTTTGCGGAAAACACGCCGTCGTGGATTTCGATCCGAAACAGACGCGTTCGACCGTCCGGCGTAACGTAGGGTATCGCGCCCACCTGCCGTAAGGCGCTTAGCACGAACGGCTGATCCGCGGCCGCGACGCCGTGGTAATCCAGCTCTCCTTTGACATCGGCCTCTTCAAAGGCAAAGTGATTCCCTACCGGGATGTGCCGGGTGGCCAACGCCTCCACGGCGATCGATTTCCTATCTTCCTTGAGCACGCGCGGCAGGAACAACGCCAAGACGCCGCGAGAGCGGTGGTTGCGGACTTCCACGTTTCGATACTGGCGGACGATGTAGATTTGATCGTCGGTTTGATCAATGAACACGTCCGAGTTTTCCTCGGTTTCATCGGGCAGGAAGTAATCCCGCACGAGCCGCCGACGCTCGTTGTCGCCCGCGTCGTCAATCGAACGCCGAAAATCACGGTAGCCTGGGAAATCCTTAAGGCCGGGGAAGTTGTACCGCAGAGCCACTTCAACGACATACAAGCCGTCCTTGATTCCGGAACATTCCTTGTTGTTGCGGTCACCGACGCGGAATGAGACGCAACCCTTGATCCTGTTGATGCGTCCAGACTCGGGAGCGAGATTGGCGCTGACGAAGAATCCCAGTGCGCCGGGTGGCGTGGAGCTGACATACAGCCCTCGGATGCGCTCGCCGCCGATGAGCCCTTTGTCGCCGTTGGCCTTGCGGTCAGTATTGCGGCGCCTTCTTGGCTTGGTTGGGGAACCGGCGCTTCCGGTGGAATCCGCGGAGCCTGCGGCCACCTTGCTCGTCGGACCCCCCTGCTGAATCAAAGGAATGATGTATTCGCGTCCCACGACAATGACCACGGTAATCAGCGCCGCCGCGTAACAGAGCTTGAGAATCACCGCGAAGGGATCGACCCCCTTGCCGGACTTGGAGGAACTCCACATACCCGGACCGGGGCGCTTGCGCCGGCGTTTTCGCGAGCCGCCGTCGGATTCCTGCTCAATATCCTGAAACAAGAAGTCGAAGTCGTCGGCCTTGTCGTCCGGGACGGCCGCCTCCTTGCCGCAGTAGGAGCAGCGAACCATGCCGCCCGCGTCGTCGTCTTTGGCGCGAACCGTGTGACCACATTCCGCCTTGAATTCGATCATTAGCGCCTAGCCAAGCCTTTCCCCGTTCTCCTTCGGATGGGGGCCTGAATCGAACCCATCCCGAAACCGTTACGTTGCCCGTCCGCTTCCGCCCCCAAAACCAAGATACCCGTACGGCTTGGGGCCGCGGAACCATCTCGGCAGGGTTGCTGCAGCAAGCACGTCAGAGCGTGCGCGCGATCTTGAGAATCTCATACGTCTCGATGGTGTCTCCGGCGTGGATGTCGTCGAAACCCTCCAGTCGGATTCCGCATTCCATGCCGTTGCGCACTTCCTTGACATCATCTTTAAACCTTCTCAGCGATGCGAACTTACAGCCCTCACGCACTACTACGCCGTCGCGAAGCACCTTCGCAAGCTGGTTGCGATTGACGATTCCGTCGGAGATCTGCGAGCCAGCCACCACGCCCTTGCCCTTGCTGAGGTGGAAGACCTCCTTGACCAGCGCCGTACCGCGATGTTCGGGTCGCTCTTCGGGCGCGAGCAGCCCTTCCAGCGCCTTTTTGATGTCGTCGGCCACGTCGTAAATGACGCGATACGGCCGGATTTCCACGCCGTGCTGCTCTGCGAGCCGACGAGGGCCGACCGCGGCGTCTACGCGAAATGCAACAATAAGGCCACCGCAGGCTGCGGCGAGCAGGACGTCACTATCGTTTACGGCGCCGACACCGGTATGCCTCAGGGTCAGTCGAACCTCTTCACTGGGGAATTCCCCCAGAATCTGCCTCAGGGCGACCAAACTGCCATCTACATCCGCCTTCACGATCACGTTGAGTTCCGGAAGTTCTTCGGAATCACGTTGAAGGAACATCTCCTCCAACGTCTTAACTTTGCGAGATTGCTGCCGATTCTCTGTGATCCGGCTGCGCTTGGTTTCCAGGGCGACCTCTTTGCAACGCTGCGAACTCTTGAGTTGATAGAGATGGTCGCCGGCGGTCGGGACATCGTCCAAACCCCAGACTTCCACCGGAATCGAAGGCCCCGCGGAATCGATCTTGTTGCCCTGGTCGTCGAGCAGGGCGCGAACCTTTCCCGAGGCATTGCCACAGACGACGAAATCGCCGACATTTAGGGTGCCTTCGCGGATCAACGCATTAACCACCGCGCCGACGCCCGGTTTGGTCTCCGCTTCGATGACCACGCCGTGGGCGGGAAGCTTGGAGTCGGCCTTGAGCTCCAACAGGTTGCTGAGTTCCGAAAGGTGCGAGATCAACTCCTCGATGCCCGTACCCGTTGTCGCCGAGGTCTCGATGACGTCCGTCTCGCCGCCCCATTCGCCGCTCGGCGTCAGCTCGCGCTCCGCAAGCTGGCCATAAATCTTGATCTTATTCTGGTCGCCCAAATCGATTTTGTTGAGCGCCACGACGATGGGAACGTCAGCGGCCTTGGCGTGGTTGATTGCCTCGTTGGTTTGGGGCATCACGCCGTCGTCTGCCGCGACCACCAGAACCACCACATCCGTGATCTTGGCGCCGCGGGCGCGCATGGCTGTGAAAGCCTCATGGCCCGGCGTATCCAAGAACGTGACGCGACCATTTGCGGTGGCGACGTAGTGCGCGCCGATATGTTGGGTAATCCCACCATCCTCTTTGGATGCCACGCGCGTGCTGCGGATGGCATCCAGAAGGCTGGTTTTCCCATGGTCAACATGACCGAGCATCGTGACCACCGGGGGCCTGATTTCCAGATGCGTGCGCTCGCGGCGTTCAAACTCCTCCCGGACCTCGTCAAGCTTTGTCTTGGCGTGAATGACAGTCAATTCGATACCAAAGTGCAAGGCAAGCAGCTCGGCTGTTTCGATCGGCAACGTCATGTTGATGTTCCCGACGATGTCGTGCTCCTCGCGCAGCACCCTGAAGAGCTGAATGAAGTTCAGGCCCGTCGCGGAGCAAAACTCCTTCATCCGGATCGGCTCATTGACCGTCGCTTCCGTCTTGGGGCCGGCTGGCGTTTGCGCCGGGCCGCCGGAGCTAGGGGCCGCACGCCGCCTGTGTCGCCTTCCCGTCGCGCCCGCCAAACGTTCGCGACGCTCTGCAAGATCGCGATCTCCCCAACCGGGCCCGTGCCCTGCCCAATCCCCACCCTTGCCCTTGCCACGGGCACCGCCGCCACGCTTGCGGGTGCCGCGGTCAGACTCGGTGGTGGACGGCGGCGGCCCCCCTTCTGGACGGGGTGGCCCGCCTCCGGGGGTCGGGCGCGAGCGGGCAATCGGACCCCGGCGAAGAGGCCGGCTGTCGGATTCCAGCGGCTCATAACGAACCACGCGCGGCCCCTGCAACTTCGCGGGGGCCGGAACGTGCTTGGGACCTACCGGTCCGATCGGCGCCTTGGGCTCTTCTGTGCTCGGTGCTTGGGCCGCCACGTCGGGCATCTGGCCGTCCACCGCGTGTTGCGGCGCGTCCGTGGATTCCGTTGCGGAAGGCGGTGCGTTTTCGGTCGTGGGGGCCAGCGGGGATGCCGCCGAGCTGCCCGCATCATCGGAGCTGGCAGCGACATCCAATCCAGAAGCCGGCTCGCCCTCACGCGAGGAGCCCTCGCCTGTGGAGATTGAGGCGGGGGCGTCCTGTTCTAATGGGGGTTGGTCCTGGTCCGCAGGCACGACGTCTGGAGACGTGGATGCCGCGACCGACGGTTCGGGGGGCATCGTGCCAACGGAATCTGTGTCATCGGATATTGCGTCAGCAGGTGCCGTGGCCACCGACGGAAGCTCGCCTTCCGGCGAATCGGCGTCCGAATCGGTCGTTTGGCTCGCGTCGGGCGCTTCGGCCACGGCGGTCGCCGCGGAATCACTTGTGTTCTCGTCGGAATCGCTTGTCGTGGTATCGGCGACCTTCTTTTTCTTGCGCTTGACGCGGACTTTTTCAAGATCCACGCGAGCGGAAGTCTCCAGTGCGGTTTCGTGGGCGCCTTCGGAGAACCATTCCCGAATCGTTGCCTCAAGGCCCGCGCTCAAGGTGGACATATGGTTCTTGATGATATCAATGCCTTCATCCTGGCACTTTGCTACGATCACCTTGCTGGTGACGTTTAACGCTCGTGCAAGAATGTGGACACGCATTTTCTGAGCCAAGACCATCTCCCTTTACGCTTCCGTTTCCCCAGTGACAACCGCATCGCTTGCTCCGGCTGCCCGGTCGGCTGAATCGCCATCGAGCGAATCTTCGCCCGATCCTTCGTCCGACGCACCGCCAGCGGTACCGTCGGTTGCATTTGCTAGCCCCTCATCAAGCCCCTTGCCGACTTCGCCATCCATGGGCATGTCGGACGCAAGATCGGCTGCGCTAGTCGAATCCGGGGCGCCTTCATCCGAGGACGCCGCTTCCGAAGCCTCTTCAGAAGGCTCCGCCGATCCGTCCGCCTTGTCAGCACCCAGGTCGATTCCCTCCACCGAATCGCCCTCGTCGATCTCTGACTCTGAGGTAGGGGAGTCCGCGGCCGATTCGTCCGCTTCCGCCGGGGCCTGGCCGCTTCGCTCTCGATCTCTGGCGGCCGCCGCCGCCCGCTTGGCGATTTCGCGCTCTTCCGCAATTCGCTTGGCTTCGACGGTGGCAATTTCGACGAGTTTGGTCGCCAGGGTTTCCTCGATCTCCAAGTCCTTGACCAGCGGTTCGACACCGACCTCGACCATATCGGACACCGAGACAATCCCCATGGCGAGCATCTTGTCCAAGTCCACGTCGCCGACCCCGGAAACCCGCTCCAGGATCTTTTCCATCTCGACCACGTTCTTGTCGTATTCGGCCGGTGTGCAAATGTCGATGTCCCACCCCGTCAGCCGCGCGCCCAAACGTACGTTCTGCCCTCTCTTGCCGATGGCCAGGGAAAGCTGCTCTTCGTCCACGAGCACGGTGGCTCTGCCCAATTCGAAACACAAGAATGTCTCGCGAACTTCCGCAGGCTTGAGGGCGTTGGAAATCAACACCTGAGAGGATTCGTTCCAGCGCACAATATCGATTTTCTCGCCGCCCAGCTCGTCCACAATATTTCGGATTCGGCTTCCACGTACGCCCACGCAGGCCCCCACCGCGTCCACCTTCATGTCAATCGACGACACGGCGATTTTCGTACGGTATCCCGCTTCCCGGGCCAGCGCTTTGATCTCGATGATCCGTTCCGCCACCTCGGGAACCTCTAGCTCGAAGAGTTTGCGAATGTAGTCCGGGTGCGTTTGCGTGAGCACGATTTTCACCCGGCTTTGCTCCTCGCGCACGTCGAGTACCATCGCCCGAATTCTTTCCCCTGAATGATGGTTGTCCCCCGGGATCTGCTCGCTTCGAGGAAGAAAGCCCTCAGCCCGACCGAGATTGATTGTCAGCGATCCGCCCTCGTATCTCGATACCGCTCCGGTGACGATGGTTCCCACTCGCTGGGAATACTCCTCGAAAATAGAGTTTCGCTCGTCTTCCCGGATTCGCTGCATCATCACCTGCTTGGCAGTCTGCGCGGCGATGCGCCCGAGCGTTTTCATTTCAATCGGCTCGTTGTCCGCCAGCGCCTTGATGTCGCCCGTGACGCGATCAATCGCAATCACCACATCCTCGGCTTCGGGAAAGGCTCGCTCGGCCGCGGAAAGCATCGCGGCTTCCAGATCCGCGTAGACGCTCTCCTTGTCGATGACCTTGTCCCGACTGATCGAATCAACAAACCTCAACAGGTCAGAGTTCATCAAGTACCCCCAAGGGAAATGCGGCTCAAACCACCGCGATCGATTCCGTCGTTGTTCCCGTACACTTGGAAGATGCGCCCATTTGCCTGCTGTAGCCATCCGGATCGACCGACAGGATCGGCCGGCACCGTGACTCCGGTCGCGTCTAGTGGCCAGCGATTGGACTCTTGTAATAGCATGTTCAAGGGCCACCTATTTCCACAAAAAAAGCGTGGGCGCAAAGCCACCCACGCGGAACCGACCTATGGCGTATCGATGAGAATCGGCAATTAGGCCATCTGACCACTCCGACAAAAGAGTCCAGCCGATAGCTTTGTGCGGAGGCAATCGTGCTTGCGCGGTTCAGCGGGCACGACACACATCTCCAAAAGCCTGTTCCATCATCTCAGCCGTCCTCAGATCGACAACTCCAACCTAGCGCCAGATCGGTCGGTGCAGACGCACCAATCCCGTCCCGGGTCGCCCGGCGGTTCCGCAAGGCCTCACAAAGCCGGCACCACAGGCCCGCTTCACGATGGCATACAACCAAGCCGGGATTATAAATCCCACATGCCAGGTGTCAAACCCCATCGGCTAGGGACTGCCTGTTTGGTTAACGCAAACGAGCCCGGCTCGGCTGCCACGAATCGACCTTCGGGTTAAAGTGGAAATGGAATTGTGAAGTCGCGGGACGTGGTAGTCTTGCGCTCGTATGAGAACATGATGCGAATCGCTAGGCTTGGTCGATAATTCCGCAATGATGAATCGCTTCCGAAACACCCCCATCTCGCTTTGGTTCATGTCAACGCTCTTGCTTGCCTCAGGTTGCGGGCTATTCGCTCCCATGGATGCGCCAGAATCCGCTGGGGGCCAATTGCTCGTACAAAACGACGAAGGGCAAGGTCGAACGAACGTCGTGACGGTTCAATTCGTCAATCTGACGGATTCCACCGCGGTCGATGTACAGTTCTTCGTCTCCAATGAAGTGATTGAGCCCGTCCGAGACAACCTCTTCGCGGAGGAGAACCTGGTGACCCGGAGCATCGGGCTGGCCGGAAGCGGGATCATTTCGCCCCGCGCTACCGACTCCATACCGCTACCTTGCACGCCCGGTTTAACCATCGGCACCCTTGGCGGAGTCTTCACCGAGGCCGAGTCCGGCGATGTGTTTGGAACCGGACAAGAGCGCTGGGTGACCGAAGACCCGGTGGGGTTTTGTGGGTCAAGAGTCACCTTCGAGTTTTCCCTCGTGGACGATGAGTATCTAACGCGCGTCCGGATCGGTCGTTGAATCCGGGTACCTGAACGGGTCGGCTTTTCCGTGACGTATTCGCGATGTGACGCTCAGACGACCCCTGATATCCTTCCCGACGTTAGTCATAGACGAGTGGCGCAGCCCGAGGCGGACCCACTACTACTACAGCGCAGCCTTTCAGAAGGCTGCAGGAAAGAAAGATCGGCGTTCGATCAGCCTGAAGGTTTATGCCCCCCCGCCACAAACGCTAGCCACACCCACGCCAATGTGAAGATCGCTTGACCGGGTAAGAACGGTGGTTTAAACTTTAGGGGCGTGCATGCTCCGTCTTGGTGTGTGCGTCGGCGCGGATGGGTCCGCGTGAGATTGCCGAGGTTCGGTGATTGAGCCTGAGAATGGGCATGGATGCTCGTTTCGCATGGACGCTTTGCACTTCGCAAACTTTTTCCACGTTCCCACGGTGCGGCCGTACAAAGGGAGGATGCTATGCGCACGGATGTGAAGCTTGGTGTGGTGATCGCGCTCGCGACGGTTCTCGTGGCCGGCGGATATTACATGGACGGCGACAGCGATGAACAGCCTGTCGAGATGGCCAAGAAGTCGCTAGCGGATGTCGCCAAGCCCGCCGCGGGCCAGAAGTCCGGCGTTCGGAATACGGGCGCCCCCGCAAAATCAACCGGCGCGGCCAAGCAAAATGTCGCACGCAGGCAACCAGGCAAGGCGTCGCCGGGCAAGAATACTCGTAGAGCAATTGCAAAGAATAAGACAGCCGCAAAGCCGTCCGCGTCCAGGCGATCGAAGACTGCCAGCGCTCGCACTGGGCAACAAAACAAGAATAAGACTAGGCAAGCCGCTGCGTCCAAGACGCCGAAGCCAAAACCGGTCCGGGCGTCCCCTGCCTCGCCGCCCGTCAAGTCGATAAGGCCCGGCAAGACCTCGACTGCCCGAGCCCAGCGCGGTGGGGGCGGTGCTCCGACTGCGCGTAATCCGGGGAGCACGGTCCCTGGTGATGCAGGTAAATTATCCAGCCGTCCGGGCACTACGAACGCGCGTCAGGGCAATGCGGCAAAGCCGGCCACGAAAACCGGCGGCACGCCTGCGGGGCCAAAGTCGGCCGATGCCTCCAAGCGAAGGAACCCGCTGCATCGAGGCGCCCGTGGCACTGCCCGACCGAATCTGCGCAATTCCACAAAAGGCAACGCGATTGCGAAAAGGGGAGCGGCCACCACTACCCGTCGAAAACCTGCCACGTCGCCAACCAAAGTGAATCATCGTAACGTGGCCGTGGATATGCACCGGGTCCAACCGGGTGACTCGCTCGCGGCGTTGGCAAAAATGTACTACGGCCATGAAAGACATGTGTCTTTCCTGTTGAAGAGCAATCCGAAGATCACTGATCCCCGCCGACTCGCCTTGGGGACGGTCGTCAGAATCCCGCCCCTCCCAGTGGGCGATCCAGCCACTAAGCCCACATCGGCGCCTGTGCGACGGGTTTCCACGCGGGATGGTCAGCGTTCCAACGGGTCGGCCAAGACCTACACGGTCAAGGCCGGTGATACGTTCTACGGCATAGCCGGTAGTCAACTCGGAGATGCCGGTCGTTGGCGTTCGCTCTACGAATTGAACGCGAAACTCGTGGGCGACGATCCGTCGCGACTGCGGATCGGCCAAGTGCTCAAGCTTCCGTCCAAGTAGCCGCGGCGGCGCGGTGGCTTACCAGATAACTACAACACAAATGCTGCAATCGCTTCAGCGCACTTTCACGCTGGTTCTTGACGATTTCGGCGGGTCATATGTGGTCTGGCCCGCCAGTCATGGGCTAGCCGGTCAGGCGTAGTCCAGCCGCCCTCGGCTGGCGGGCTGCCCACACACAGCGGGGGGCCGCTGTGCTACATGCCACACCACCGAGTCAGTACTCACCGAGCGGCCGCGTTATCGGGCCATCCGGGGCGACCCCATTTCGTCGAAGTTCAGTCACCAAACCACCAGGCCGATCAACCTTGGGGGCGGTCCAGGCGGGCCGTTTCCGGGTTTGGGTGGGCGATTCGGCGTCGCGCGACCGGTTTGGTCGTGGGTTGCGTTAGGTATTGTGATGGCACCAAAGAAGAAAGTACTTACGACAGGGGAAGTCGCCAAAATCTGCGGTGTGGCGCCCCGGACGGTTTCCAAGTGGTTCGATTCCGGACACCTGCGAGGCTACAGGATTCCCGGGAGCAAGGATCGTCGAATCCCGATGGAGCAACTCATCCGGTTCATGCGGGCCAATGGCATGCCGCTTGGCGAAGTCGATACGGGTCGCCTCAAGGTGCTGATCGTTGACGCCGATTTTTCGCTGGCCGAGGCCTTGGCGCAGGCTTTGCGAGATCGCCACGACTACGATGCTTTCACGGCCACCTCGATCATGGAATCGGGCGCGGTGGCCGCGCGCGAGAAGCCGGATGTGGTCGTGATAGACGCCTCGCTCCCCGATGCGGTTCCTGCGCTGATTGTCCGGTGGATTAGATCGACGGAAGAATTGCGTGATACCTGCCTGATTGCGACGGGTACCATGCTTTCCAAGGCCACAGGGCAAGGGCTGGTTCAGCAGGGCTTCGACGCTTTTGTTTCCAAGCCCTTTGACGTGCAAACCCTGAGCGAGATGCTCGAGGATCGCCTTTCGGTCGGGCAGCGGTAGCACGGCGATCGCTTGCTTTCGACGAGAGGCGTTTTCCACTATCATAGCAGCGCATGATCGTCACCATCGACGGGCCTGCGGGGTCCGGAAAATCCACGATTGCGCGCAAACTCGCGGCGCGGCTCGATGTGGCCTACCTCGATACGGGGGCCATGTATCGGGCCCTGGCGTACGCGGCGCTGCAGGCCGGTGTGTCCTTCGAGGATGACCGGGCGTTGTTTGCCTGCGCGCAGGAGGCGGATCTTCAAGTCGATTGCGGGCCAACCCACACAAGGGTCCGGGTTCAGGGCCGCGACGTCAGCGAGCTGATTCGGACGATGCAAGTTAGCGCGGTGACCTCGCTTGTGGCCAAGAACGCGGAGATTCGAGGTTTGCTCGTAGGGTATCAGCGGCGAATTGGGAGCGAGCTTGAGTCGTTCATCGCTGAGGGGAGAGATCAGGGCAGCGTCGTATTCCCGATGGCCGACGCCAAGTTCGTCCTCGATGCCACTGCGGATGCTCGTGCGTGGCGCCGGTTTGAGGAATTGCGGGCGGACGGGCAGGACGTGAGTCTCGCAGGTGTGAAGCAAAACCTACACGTTCGCGACGCGATCGATTCGAAGCAATGGGAGCCACTTCTTACGGCACAAGGGGCCACGGTGATCGACACGACCGATCTGACGATCCAAGCCGTGGTGGACTGCCTAATCCAGATCCTCGGCCAGCAGGACGCCAAGCCGTTGTAGCCTAGCCATCGTAGCCTAGCCGCCCTCGGCTGGGTGGTTGCCCCTCCACAGCGGAGGGCCGCTGTGCTACATGGACCACTGCAATCGCCCATCGCCCTTGTGTGTAGAAGTCCACGGAGTCCGCCGGCGATGTGGCGGCGTACCGGTCGCTGCGTACCGGTTCTAGCGGGATCCTGGATCATGCTGGCGTAAGTTTATTTCATATATGAGGTTGCGTTTGTCTCGGATGTTGGTTCGGACGAATCTGGGCGATCTTCGCATGCATCTTGAGCTTTGGACCTGAACGCTAGCATGTGTGTTGGGCGTTTTTTGGTTCTGGCTTGCGTCGGAAACAAGGGGCGATTCGGGCGGTGAAGTCCGAAAATAGAACTGGCTCTATGGAAACCACGAATGCCCAGCTTTTCGTACAAGGCAGTGAATGACAGCGGGGCGCCGGTGACCGGCGTCTTGACCGCGGAGAACTATCACGTCGCGCTGCGCATGCTGGAGGAGCAGGCGCTCTTTCCGGTCAAAGTAAGCGAAGGGACGGGGGATGGAGCGATCGGCGGTTCGTCAGGGAAACGGGTCAAGCTCGCTCAATTGACCACCTTCTACAGCCAATTGGCGGACCTGCTCCGTGCCGGCGTGCCGATGCTCCGATCGCTCGACGTGTTATCGAGGCAGGCGACCGGTGGTTCGCTGCCGCAGATTGTCAAGGAGTTGCGCGAAGACGTGGCGGGCGGTAAATCATTGGCCGACGCGATGGTGAAGCATCCCCACGCGTTTTCGCACTTGGACGCCTCCATGGTGCGGGCCGGTGAGGAAGGCGGCTTTCTCGAGGACGTGCTGGAGCGAATCGCTATTTTCACGGAGAAGCAGGACGAACTGAGGAACAAGGTCATTGGGGCCATGATCTACCCGTCGATCCTAGTCTTCGCCGGAGGCGGGGTGGTCTTGCTGCTGATGCTGTTCGTGGTTCCCAAGCTCCGCGACCAATTGCGACCCGAAACGTTTAACTTCTTGACGGTCGCGGTGTTTGGCACTTGCGATGTGCTTATGAATCATTATCTCGCGCTCCTGGTGGTTGTAGCGGGTTTGGTCCTGGGGGTATCGACGTGGATGAAGACGGACCAAGGAAAGCTCTTATCTGACAAGTTCAGGCTTAAAGCCCCGCTGGTGGGCAAGATTTTCACGATGGTGGCGATCTGTCGGTTCTGCCGCATCCTGGGCACCATGCTGCACAACGGGGTGGCGATTCTACAGGCGCTCAAGATTGCGAAGGATTCAGCCGGTAACCAGATTCTGGTGAGCCTGATCGAAGAGGCCGGCGATAGTGTTCGGAAAGGTGCGCCGCTATCCGATCCGCTTCGCAAGAGCGGGCTTTTTCCGCTGGCCGTTGTGGATATGATCGCGGTGGCCGAGGAAGGCAACAACCTGGAGACCGTGCTGGTTCAGATCGCCGACACCAACGAAGCAAGAACCGCGCGGACGGTGGATTTGGCGGTTCGAGTTCTCGAGCCGATCTTGCTGGTCATCATGGCAATGGCCGTGTTTTGCATTGCCCTGGGGCTGTTGCTACCGATTCTTACGATGGGGGCGGTCGCGCCATGATCCGAGGAACGTAATCTGTGGTAGAATGAATAGGTGGACTGGAATCTGCGTCGCGCGGGTGTCGTGGTTGAGATCAACAGCGCACCTTGCGAGCGCGCGATGAGTCGCGCGGGATGACAACATAGGAGAAGTGACATGCGACGAGTAAGAAGACAACGCGGGGCGTTTACGCTGATCGAAGTGCTCTTGGTGGCCGGGATTCTGGCCGTGTTGGCGGCGTTTGCCATTCCCAGCCTAATGGGAACGGCCAACAAAGCCAAAGTCGATATTGCCAGGGCAGCGGTGGGACCCAATGGGCCTATTGCCAAGGCTTTGGACAGTTACAAGTGGGCGATGGGAACGTTCCCCGAGACGGATGACGGCCTGGACGCGCTCATGCAGTCCAAAGACGAGGCGGGCGATGATCGTTACGACGGTCCCTACCTGAAAAACGACAAGATTGCCGATCCGTGGAACAAGCCGTATGGATACAAGTCGCCGGGCGATATCCACGAAGACGGCTATGACTTGTGGTCCTACGGCCCCGACATGATTGACGACGAGGGCAAAGAGGGTAGCGACGACGTCAAGAACTGGATTGAGAAGTAGGGCCTGGAAATTGGTCGCGTCGTGCGCCGCTCAGGTGCCCTGCGCGCGACGGTCTCGCTTTCTTCGATTCTGGATTGTCATCCCCTGCGCTGGACGCTTATCCCGGCCTTTGCCCCGCAGCTCCACGCGGTGGCGGGCCGGGTTTTGTTTTCGGACCAAAAGGCGGTCAGCGGTATCGCCTTACGGCACCAAACACTGCAGAGCATCTGGGCGCCGCGCGGGCTGAAGCCCGCGGCTCAGTCCATTTGTTTGTTTGCGGCTCCAATAGATGTTAGCTGCCCAAGTGAAACGATACGGCGGATCAATGGTTGCGATGGCAGGCAACACACCTTGTTTGAATTCGGTCGATGGCCTTGCCGGTTTACCCCGCCGGCCGGCTCGGTCAGCGTATACGTTGGTCGAAATCGTGTTGGCCATCGCGATTCTGGTGGCCATCGCGGGGTTTGTCATACCCAATTTTGTGGTTGATCTCGAACGGCTGAAGCTTCCTGGGTCCGCGAGTCGTATGCGGTCGCTCGTGGCCATGGTGCAGGCCAACGCCGCTTTTGACGGCGTTCGGTACCGGATTCGGTTCGCCATGGAGGATGAGGCCGAGGAATTCGAAGATCCGTCGCAGCCTATCATCGAACGAGAAGAGGACGCGGTTTTGGAACCGCAAGTCTTTACGCGTGTAACCGCGCCTTGGGCCACGGGTACTATTCTTTCGGATGGGATTCGATGTGCGGAGGTTCGCTTGGGGCGTCCCACGATCGAAGCGATTCGCGCGTTGGAAAACCGCGACGACATTGAAGAGGCACTGGAAGAAGCGTTTCAGGACTTTGACCCGTTGCGGCCACCTGTGGTGATCGATCCGGACGGGACATCGGACTGGCTTACGTTTGTCGTGACGAACGCGCCTGAGGATGTGGCCACGGAGGATCTGGCCGAGTCCGAAGAGTTCAAAACGATCGAGATCATCGTGGATGGACTCACGGGCAGTGCCTGGTTGCAGCGGCCGTTGTACGCGGAGGAGTTGGATCTCTTTGAGGAGCAGGGCTGGCCGATCGTTCTGCGGCAGGATTTTCTCGATCCGGATGTCTTGACGGAAGACGACGTTTTGGAGCTGCACGATATCCCGATCGATCGGGGAACGCAGTAGTCGTAGGCGGACACGATTGGTGCCTTATTTTGTGGGTTTCGTGAGGATCGCGAGGCGGGGATCGTCGTATCCGTGTGGTCGCGTGGGCTGAAGCCCGCGGCTCGGGGGGCTCGGGGGGCTCGGTTTCAGGCGAGGTATGAATTCTTGGAGTAGCTGGTGGGAAGTGGGACTCGAAATTGCAGTATTGCTTCACGGCATCGTAGCCTATCGGCGCGCCGGCGTCGTGTCTCTGGGTACGTTTTGCTGGAAACTGTGTTGGCGACCGGGCTCTTGATTGTCGGGTTGGCGGTGCTGGGTGGCCAGTTTCAGGACGGGATCACGACTGTTCACAAGATGGAGCATCAATCGCGGGCACTGATGCTGACGGAATCGCTGTTGGCGGAGATGAGTCTCGGCCTCGTTGATTTTGACACGGTTGACGATGTGCAGGAGGAGGAGTTCGGGCCTCGGTATCCCAGCTATGGTTGGCGGATGACGCTGGATGAGACGGCCACCCCAGACATTGTCCAGATCAAGCAGGAAATCCTCTATTTCCCGAGAGAAACCGATGACGACGACTTCGTCTTTGAGGAGTCCGAAGTTCTGCAGACCGTCTACACGCTACGCATGGTGCCGCGCAAGGTAGACTTGCAGGACGCCTTCGGCATTCCCGACGACGAGTTCGAGGAGCTCAGCACGAAGCTGCAAGAGATCGGTATTCCGGAGCTTGATCCGACGGACTTTGATTTTAGCGTGCTGGGCGGGGATAAGATGTCGTTTGAGGATATCGTCAGCGCCCTTCCGTTACTTTTGGACGCATTCGGGCTAGATCCGGCACAGTTCGCTTCACAGCTTCCCCCCGAATACCGGGATTTGATAGAAGACCTCCTTCGCGGTGATGAAGAGGCGGATCCCGATCAGATCATCGGCGGCGAGGCTGGCGGTAGGACCGGCGGGGGGCGTCCATGATGTTCCGCGCTCGAAATCAAACGCGGGCTCGCGGCGTGTCATTGCTGGAAATGACGCTGGCGATGGGGCTGCTGGTGACGGTTACGACGCTGACGTATTGGTTCTATTCGACCGCGCTGGCGACGCGCGAGACCGAGACGGAAAGCGCCCGAAAGCTGCGCCTGGTGAGGGTCACGCTTCATCAGATCGAGGATGAAATCCGGCAGGTGAGCATCATCTCCAATGATGGCCGGGTCGGTATTTTGGGGGAGCCGGAGCGCATCTGGCTATCCACGCTGCGTGTTCCTGCCCGCAGCATGATCCCTCAAGACTCCAGCTCGATAGATTACAAGCATCAGGGCCAAACGGACCTGATCAAGGTGGAATACGGCATTGCGCGGCATCCGGACATCACCCACGAGGATGGGTATGAGCTGCCCCTGGGGATGACACGGAACGAGATTTCCGTCCCGCGCAAGGACAGCGCGCAGACGGGCAAGGCGTTTGAGGGCCGGTCGGGCAAGGAATTAGGTGGTTTGGACGCGTTGTCGGTCGTGGAGGAAGGGGCTCAGGCGGAGGAGGACGCGCTGTTTGGCGACGAGGATCTGGACGGAGGGGTGGATCTTGGTCCGGACATCAACTGGCAAGAGCTGTATGCCCCGGAAATCAAGTTTCTTCGATTTTGCTATTTCGATGGGACCACGTGGTGGAACGACTGGCACGTTACGGGGGAGAATCCGCTGCCGCAATTGGTTCAGATTACGATCGGGCTCGAGGGTGGGCCACCGTTTGGTGAAGAATTCGGCAGTCAGGAAGATGAGGAGTTCTGCGAGTGCATGAACGAGGATCCTCAGGACTGCGTGCCGCTTCAACGGGACCGGTTTTCGACGATCGTGCGCGTGGTACAGGCGGATCCGCTGTTTCGTTCGCGGGTTTCTCGGGAAACGCAGGCTCTGGTGGAGGAGCTCTCAGGCGATGAGGGCGAGGCGGAGGGTGCTCAGCCATGAACCTACAATATACGAATAATCGCCGCGGATTCATTCTTCCGGTCGTGCTCTTTATATTGCTGATTGTGGGGCTGCTGGCGGCGATGTTTGCGTTCCGGGTCAATGCGGATCTCGCGGCAGTTCGCGTCGCGGGACTCCGGATGCAGACGCGGCTTGCGGCCGAAGCGGGGGTCGAGCGGGCCAAGCTAATGTTGGCGGATCAGCGCTTCGAGATGTCGAGTTGGTACGACAACCCCGACGAACTCCATCGGATCATCGTTTGGGGGGCCGACGGCGACTCCAATCAATGGGGCACCAACAGCGAGGAACTGGACGAGGGGTCGATGGTCTACCGGTTCAGCCTCGTGGCGGACGACCCCACCGACGACGAGGATTTGGTCCGGTTCGGCGTTACCGATGAAGCGTCCAAGCTCAATTTGAACCTGGCCACCGGGCGACAGCTCGCCAAACTCGTGGCGGCGGCGGTGGGCGATGATCTGGAGGTCGATCAGGCGGAAATCGTCGCGGCTATTTTGGATTGGCGCGATTCCGACTCCAGATCGCGCAGTGAACACGGCGAAACCGAGGGCGTCTACTATGCCAAGCTCGATAAACCCTACGCCATCAAGGACGGTCCGTTCGACACGGTGGAGGAGTTGCTGCTGGTCAAGGGTATCACGCCGCAGATTCTTTATGGCGAGGACGCCGATCGCAATGGGCTGCTGACCGAGAACGAGGATGACGGGGATGCCTCGTTTCCGCTGGACAACGAGGACGGCGTGTTGGATGGCGGGTTGTATCCCTACCTGACGGTCAACGCGTACGAAAACAACGTCAGCAACGACAACCGCCCGCGGATTTACCTGCTGGGTGATCAGACCGTGGCGCGCGAGCAGCTCGCGGAGGTTTTTGAGGACGCGCCGGAGGTTGTGGACTTCATTTTGACGTTTGTGGCGGGTTCGCGCGGGGCGACTGGCGGGCAATCTGGCAATTCAAACGGTTCGCAGGGCGGCGCGGCGCAGCCTGGTGGGGCGTCTGGTAACAACGCTGGCAACAGTGGGCTTGACGCTGGCGGTGCGGGTCTTGGTACTGGCAACGCGGAACCGGACAAGTCGGGCTCGCGCCGGCAGCGCCAACCGCAGATCGGCGACCAGCGACCGCAAAGCGGCGATGCCACCACTGGGGCGGGGGAAGCGGCGGAATCGGGTGACGGCGAACCGCCGCCCGATGACACTGCCAACCAAGATGGAGCCGGTAGCGCGGGCGAAGAAACGGGTGATGCCCAGAACGCGAGCGGTCCGATTGCAACTCCAGTTTCGTTGCTGTTGCCGCGTGATCCTAGTGGTGAGCTAACCACCGGTCCGGTGAAGCTCGAGCATCTGGCGCGGTTGCTGGATCGTACGACGGTGATCGGTCCGGATCAGGATCGCCTGGAAGGATTGATCAATGTTAATACGGCGTCGCGTCGCGTACTGGAGTTGATCGATGGGCTTAGTGTTGACCAGATTAACAGCATCCTCGAGACCAGGCGTACGCTTGATGACGAGTCGCTGGCTACGTTTGCGTGGTTGGCCGTTGAGGAAGTGGTCGACTTGCAGACGTTGGAGCGGATTGCCCCGATGATCACGGCGCGCGGGCAGCAGTTTACGATTGAATCTCTGGGTTATGCCGACCACGTTGGGATGGTGACCCGGTTGCAGGTGATGGTGGATTTGGTTGGTCCGATCGCGCAGACGATCTACTACCGGGATGTTTCCTATCTCGGTGGCGGCTTCCCCATCCGCGAGGCAGATTTGGAGCGTGTACGTGGCAGGTAGGGGACGCAACAGAAAATTGCTGGCGCTGGATTGGGATACGCGCACGCTTCGCGTCGTGTACGCCCGGGTGGGCAAGAAGGGCGTGACGATCGACCGCTTGCTCTCGGTGAAAGTCCCGTCGGATGTGGATGTGCTCGACGCCAAGCAAATGGGCGCGCACATTCGCCGCGTTCTCGATGAGGAAGGCATCCAAACGAACCAAGCGTTGGTGGATATACCGCGCGATAAGACCATTTTGAAGACCTTGCGGCTCCCGGTGATTTCGCAGGATGAATTGCCGGGGATGGTGGCCATTCAGATTGCCAAGGAGCTTCCGTTTCCGGTGGCCGAGGCCGCGATCGATTTTGCATGCGAGCCCTGCGGCGGCAACGATGATGCCCAATTTGCGGACGTGTTGGTGGCCGCGGTTCAGCGCGAGGTGATCGCACATTACACGGCGACGTTTGAGGCTGCCGGGTTGAGGCTCGAGCGGGTGGGCCTGCGTCCCTACGCGAGCAAGGTGGCGGTGTCCACGCTACTTCGCCATGCGTTGCCCGAGCGAGTCTTGTTCCTGGATGTAAGCCCGACGCTCACG
The DNA here is from genome assembly GCA_964651325.1 of uncultured Phycisphaeraceae bacterium. Lineage (GTDB taxonomy): Bacteria > Planctomycetota > Phycisphaerae > UBA1845 > UBA1845 > JADFOB01. The sequence continues at coordinate 1,798 of CAZYXP010000015.1, read as the reverse complement.
GAGATCAACGTGCTGCGCGATGGGGCGTTGGCGTTTTCTCGCGCGGCGTCGGTGATGATCCCGGAGATCAAGGACGAGAGCCAGCCCACCCTGACGATCAGCTATGACGGGGATTCTGGCGATGGTGACGAGAATGCGGCAGGCACCGGCTCGACAGTGGAGTCGGGCGTGGGCAGCGGGCTTGGTCTGAGTGGCGCGTTGTCGGCGGATTCGGCGGTGCGTTCGCTGAGCATGGAGGTAACGCGATCGATCGAGGCGTATCGCGCGTTGGACGCGGAGGGAACGATCGATCATGTCGTCATCGGCGGCGATCTGGGGTTGGAGGAGCAACTGGCGGAATCGCTGCAGGTCAACCTGAACGTGACGACGGAGCGATACAACCCCGCCTCGACGTTTGGCTGGGAGCCGGACGAAGGCGCCGGCGCGTCGGCGTTTGCAGCGTCTTTGGGGCTGGTGCTAGGCCATGCCGACGTGGGGCTGCTTCACTTCGACTTCCTACACCCCAAGAAGACGGTGACGCAGGCGCAAAAACGCATCAAGAAGGCGCCGATGATTGCCGCCGTAGTGGCCCTTTTCGCCATTGCGACGGTGGCTTTCGCCGTCAAAATCACCGATGGAGATCGCGCCCGGCGCCAAACGCTGATCAAGGAGATCGAAGCGCTGGAGGGTGACGTCAAAGAGAACAAGAAGTTCTTGAAGTTCATGAAGCGCATCTACACCTTTGAGGAACAGCTTGTCTGGGTGGATGTTTGGGATGACATCATCAACGCGCTTCCATCGCATGAGGAATTGTACCTGGAACGGATCGACGCCGACCAGAAGAACGGAATCGTCAAGCTGCGCACCTTGGGCAAGCAATCTGACACGGCGCTGAACGCCATCGACGAACTCCATGCGTTTCGCCGCGAGGGCAAGACCCTGCCGCGGTTTAAGGCGCACATGGGATCCCAAAAAGAAGACAAGAAAGAACTGTACCCATACGCCCAGGAAATCAGGATTTCCGTGCTCGATGACGGAGCGGGCCGCCGGAAGCGGAAGGGCAAGTAGGACGAGCGTGCGACCTGTTGAGGCGCGCGCTCGACGGAGCTGTTTGTGGATCGACGTTCCAAAACGCTGATGTTGGTGTTTGCGGTTGTCCTTGGGGGCGGTCTGGTGACGTCCGTGATCTATCCGCGCTGGATCAAGCCGCTGGTGACGATCAAAGACGCTATCGTCCGGCTCGAAGAGAGGCGCGACGCGCTGGCGGACGATCAGCGTAAGGTTGATGCAGAGGTTCGCGCGTTTCGCGGCTTTGTGAATCGCGTCGGCGCGCTGGACATCAGGCGGGTTGAAAACGAAATCCGCGCCCGGCTCAACGACATGTTGGCCGAGCACAAGCTCGAGCGCACCAGCGTGACACCCAACACGCCAAGGACGGCCAAGAAGACGGGCACCCAAGAAATGACCGTGACGGTCAAGGCCGAAGGCACACTTGAATCGACGATCAAGCTGATGCGCGACCTGGCGGAGCTGCCGCATCTGGTGCGCGTTTTGAACACGACGATTCAGCCGGTTTCCGGAGGTCGGCGCAAGTCGCGCGGGAAAAAGAAAGAAGAACGCGTCAGCTTGACCGTTCCACTGCAGATTATGGCCTTGCCGCAGCAGAAGCTGGCCGGTCGTATCGAGAAAGCTTCCATCAAACAGCCGGACGTTTTTGTCCGGCATGAGAACCGTGACTATTCGGGCTTCTGGAAGCGGACGCTGTTTACGCCGTACATCGTCTACCCGCCGCTGAAGGTGACGCTGAAGGAGGCCAACA
>CAZYXP010000014.1:0-30708 GCA_964651325.1 uncultured Phycisphaeraceae bacterium | reverse complement strand
GACGGCTGGCGGCGGGGCGTGGGGCGCACCCGTGCGCAGACAGAGCGACGGGGCTCGAGCCGTGACCGGGCGCGAAATTCCCTCCGAGGACACGCCGCGCCGAGAGGGCGATCCGCCCGAGCTCTACGCCGACCCATCCAAGATCAAGCGCGAGCTGGGCTGGAGCCCGAAGTACCCGGAAATCGAGCCCATCATCGAAACGGCATGGCAATGGCACCGGACCCATCCCAAGGGCTACGCCACCAAATAGCCCGGTGAGTGAATGGGCGGACGAATCTCCAGTGTCCCAGTGCCAAAGGGCTCCAGGGCCACGTGGGCGCTGCGATTTCTGGCTGAAGCCCTGCTTTAACGTGGCCAGGGGCAAGCGTAGCGCCGCCCCCGGATTGGGCTATCGAACGGGTCGATTGGCATGGGTCGGGGCGTGCACGTGGGCCGCTTGAGACGGACCCACAGCTACTGTAGCGCAGCCTTTCAGGCTGCCTGCGAGATTGTCGATCCCGCGTCGGATGTGTTGCGAACGCAAGCGTCGTTGCTGGCTTTCAAGCTGATTGAACACACGGTGTTGAAGCCTCCGGGAGTGTCACCGATCGGGCGTGTGCGGCGCGGATCGTGATTCGAGTTAGCTCATGGTCCCTTACGAGAGGCGAGCGATGCCTGTATCCGATGATCCTACGCGATTCGAGCCGATTTTCCTGCCCGCGTCGCGCTCGAGGGCGTGGACGAGGTTTCTGCTGTGGTCGGCGTGCGTGGCGTTGTTGGCCGCAATTTCGTTGGCGATCTATCGCCCCGTGATCGTCTCTCTGAACGGCGCGGGAAGCGCTATTGTGGCACTGAGTATCGCGGTGATTGCGTTGCCGCTGCCTGTATTCGCGGTTGCGGCGCTGACGTTTTCCATGCGATGGTTGGGGTTGGCGTTGTGGCCGGGCCGGGTGGGCGTGCTGGCAGAGCCGGATGCTTTGTCGCTTGGTTTCGGGCCGTTCGGACGGAGCCGGTGGTCGTCCGAGGATCTCGTGATTCGCTATCCCTTCGAGTTGGACGCCGATGATCCCGACGCTGGCTTTGAAGCATTCGTGCCCCCCGAGCGGCAGATGGACGAATTCCTTCCGCGAATCGAGCACGCCGGTAGTGGGGCGCCGATCCGCCGGGCGATCTTGCGTTTCTGCGCCGGCAACGAGGGTGAACTCGCTCGATCGTTGGGGCCGGCGCTTTCGGCCTGGCGCCAACAACGGTCGCCGGGATCGGCACCCGGATCGCCGACATCCTGATGGGCCGGCTTCCTGATGGGCGGTCAACCGTCGGTGCTTGCACAGGCTTCGCGGGGGTGAAGCGATGTTGGTCATGGTGTTCCTGGTAGGGGCAGAATTTTCGCAAGAGTCGTGGCTGAACGTCGGTTTTGAGGCCTGACCCGTCGTCACGATCCCCTATTGCGGATCATTTCTCGAAGATTCCCTGGGATCTTCAATGGTTTCCTGACCTGCGCTAGCCATCTTTCCACAGCGGGAGCACAGCCTGAATATGGGTTCCGCGTTGGGCACGGGGTTTCACCGAAACAACACCGTCTTGTGCTTCGATGGTTCGCCGCACCGAAGCCAACCCTATTCCGTTGCCCTGGGCTTTGGTTGTGAAGAACAGCTCGAATACCTTGGAATGAAGCTCTTGTGGAATGCCCGGGCCGTCGTCGATGACGTTGACCTCAACCTTATTGGCCGCGCGTGCCTGGCGAGCACAGGAAACAAACAGCCGGCCGCCGGGAGCTAGATGATCCATCGCATTGGAAAGCAACTCGATGATGCACTGCGTCATGGCCTCGGGGTTTCCACAGACGATAAGCCGCTTGGCCCCATATTCTGTTTCGAGGTCAATGCCGCGGTTCTCGATGTTCGGTTGGACTTCGTGGATCGCCTGTTTCACCATGTCGCGTACGTCGTAGGGGACGGAGACGGGATCACCCCCGCGAGAGAAATCGATGAGCCGACTGACCCGTCGGTCAAGTCGCTGCCCCTCCGCCAGTACATCCTTGATTCTCAGCCGTGTCGCGTCGTCCAGCGTTCCAAATTCCAGGGCTAGCTGGGCGGAGCTTGTGATCGCCGCCAGGGGATTCCTTATACCGTGTGCCACCGACGAGCATACCTCTCCTACGGCCGCCAAACGCCCCTGCCGCTCGGCGAGCGCCCGCCGATGGCTTTCGATCATGCGATCGTTCAGGTTTTGCAGTTTGCGTCCGTACCAGAAAACGCCCAACAGAATCAGCCCGACAATGCCCAGGAAATACTTCTCATACGAAGCGATGCGCTTTAGTTGACTGCCGTACACCGCAAGCAAGTGTGACTCCTTGTCTCCAAGGTCGTTGTGGATCATCGAGAGCACCTCCAACGCTATGGCCTGATGGCGATCCATGGAGGCCATGGACACCGTGGCCGCGCTGAGCAGTTGGCGCTCGAGCTGGGGGGACGACTCGGTCCTCGATAGTTTTTCGAATTCGTCGAAAATGTCGCGCTCTTGCGCGATCATCTTGTCGACGTGCTCCTCAACTCGATCCAAGTTGATGCCCAGTTCGGATTCGCGATGGAGCAACAAGTGAAGCTCGGCTTGAGACCTGGTGAATCGAGCGCGTTCGCCATACACGTCGCGAGATTCGAAAATATCGTTGCCCGGCGCGTTCAGCCTCGTGACGGCTAGCTGTACCTGCGCGATCCAATTCTGCTTCGTCTCGAGTGAAGATAGCCCGCTGAGTGCCAGTTCGTAGGAGGTTAGCGTTCGATGATACAGCACGAAGCTGGCGACAATGACCAGAACATCAAACAGCGCGAGGATGAAGTAGAAATGGTACCACCGCCAGGACAGGGCTGCGCGACGCCATCTTCCTGGTTCCGAGTTGAACTCGGGTGAGGTATCTTGTGGCGAATGGTTGGCTGGCTCAGACATTCAGTGCGACTCCAACGCGTTGTTTGCTACCGCGGCCCGCCGCGGAGTTGCCATCGATCGCCCGGGCGCAAAGCGAATTTCCAGCCGAGGGCGGCTGGGCTACTCTTCCCCCCAGCTGAGGGTGGCCGGGCCACACTTGAGGGCGGTGCCACGATTCTAACAGGCAATGTACCGGTAACCGAGGCGATGCGAAATTCCCCGTGTCCCAATTTCCCGCCTGAAACCCTTGTATTGACCCACACGTCTGGCGTGCGACAATCCGTTGTTGGACAGGTTGCATATGACAAGGCCATTGCTTGGAGGTCTCGCGTCTTGGCTGAGATTCTGATCATCGAGGATGAGCCCATACTCGCGCGAAACGTTTGCGAGTCTTTATGCCTTTCCGGCCATACGGCGACGAACGCGTTCTCCGGCGAGGAGGGCCTCCAAGCCGCCCAATCCCGTTTCCCCGACCTGATCGTCTTGGATTATCGCCTCCCCGGGATCGACGGCCTGGATGTCATTCGCGAGCTTCGCAAGAATGGCAACCAAGCCTCGATTATCATGATGACTGCGCATGGCAATATCGACACGGCGATCGAAGCCATGAAACGCGGAGCAAGCGACTTTCTTACCAAACCGGTCGATCTTACGGAACTTCGCATGGTTATCGATCGCGTTTTGGACCATCGAGCCGCTAGTGCTCGGCTCTCCTATTTTCATCAGCGCGAAAAAACGAAGAGTTCGCGCGATCAGATCGTTGGCGATTGCAAGCCGCTTCGAGAGATCAAGGATTTCATCACGCGGATTACCTCGACGCCGGCCTTGGCATCCCAAACGCCGCCGAGCATTCTGATCACGGGCGAAACGGGCACTGGCAAGGATCTTATCGCTAGAGCGATTCATTATGCGGGGCCCCGCTGCGATGCCCCCTTTGTTCACGTCAATACGACGGCGATGCCGGATCAACTGGTGGAATCCGAACTCTTCGGCCACGTCAAGGGCGCGTTTACGGATGCGCGTAGCGACAAGCAGGGTCTGTTCGAGATTGCCGACAAAGGAACGCTGTTTCTTGACGAAGTGGGCCACATGAAGCCGGAGTTGCAGGCCAAGCTCCTAAGCGTGCTCGATCTGCACGTCGTTCGTCCGGTGGGTAGCACGAGAGAACGCGTCGTCAATGTGCATGTGATTGCGGCAACCAATCGAGACTTGCAAGGGGCTATCAGCGCCGGCGAATTTCGCGAAGACTTGTACCACCGACTTCGCGTGCTAAACATCCAGATGCCTCCCCTTCGCAGTCGCGGCGGCGACATTGAAAAGCTGGCCACGCATTTTCTTGCGGAATGTGGCTGTCGGTACGGGATCAAGGTCGAACGATTCTCGGAAGACGCGCTCACGCTTATTGGCGAGTACGATTGGCCGGGCAACGTGCGCGAACTCTCGCATACGATCGAGAGTGCGGTGCTCATGATGGATGGTGGTGTGGTTCGCCCGGAGCACCTGAATGTGCGCCGCAAGGCCCAAGAAGGTGGGGTTGTCATAGGCATGGGAAGCAAGACGCTCGCCCTTGATTTCGCCGCGGAGACGCCCAAGCTCGATGATATTGAACACGAGATCATCCTGGCGGCCCTCGAGTATGCTCATCACAACGTCAGCCGGGCGGCACGCATTCTGGGCATCTCACGAGATGCGGTTCGCTATCGACTGGAGAAGTTCCGCAAGCGTGATGACGCCTCCTCGTAGCGCCGGAAGGAGTCGCGTCAGAACGGCTACTTCGCGGGAAGGTGTACCGACGGCAGGGCTTCGCTGGCTCCGCCAAATGCGCATACATGGCATCGCTGGCCGCTGGGCACATCGTGACCACCCCAATCTCCATCGGTGTAATGGGCACACCAACCGGGGACGGTAACCGTGACCGTGGTGCCGCGGTCCAACTTCGACGCTATCCTGACATCGCCGCCATGCCGCTCAACAGCGCGGCGGACCATCGCGAGCCCCATGCCCGTTCCATCCCGGCGATTCGTGTAGAAAAGATCGAAGGCTTGCTCCAGCGTGGCCTCCGCCATGCCGGATCCGCCGTCTATCACCTCAACCTGCAACTGCCTCGCGGTGTTCGGCCCAGAGACGATCGCGCAGCCTGAGACGACGATTTGTCCGCCCGCCTCACTGTGATGTGCGGCGTTGGTGACAAGCTCGGTTAGCACGCCGGCGAGCGCGCATCGATCCACACACCAGACATTGCGATCCGTGCTGTCTTCAATGATCATCGCTACATTCTTCTCTCGCAGTGACTGCAGCACTTCCGCCCTTGCCGACTGCGCCAACTCCGCAAACGTAGTACAATGCTTGTCCATCTGTTCGGGGCGACTGAACTCGAACAATCGTGTGATGCGCCCATTGAGGCGATCCACCTGACGAAGGATTTCGAGGACCGCCAGTTGCGTCTCCTCCGGATCGCCCGCCCGTCGGCCGGCCAGTTGGGCGCTGGCTCGAAGCGATGCCAGCGGGTTCCTCAAGCCGTGGGCGACGTTAGTGCACAGTTCGCCGATAGCGCTGAGCTCACGGGCTTCGAGCAGCGCTTTTTGGTGTTCCGAAAGACGCGCGACCATGGCGTCCAGACGCCTTCCCAAGGCCACAAGTTCGTTGTTGCCTTGCAGTGGGACGCGGTGTTCGAGCCCGCCCATGCCGATGGCGTCCGCGGATCGCTTGAGGACTTCGATCGGTTTGACCAGCCAGTCGCGAACCATGATGAGGTAGGAGAGAAACAGTAAGACGGTGAGGACGCACGCAATCGAGATCGCCACTTGCGCTGTGAAACTAGTCGAGGCGGCCACGGCAATGGCATCGTATTCACGAAGGCTGTACTGGCTTCGAAGCGCTTGCAGGTGGTATTCCGCATCGCGCAGCAGCTCTGTCACCGTGTCACCCTCAAACGCCCCAGACGCCACGTTCATCGCGCTGATACCTTCTCGAAGACGTTCCCAGTGGATTCTCTCAACGCCCGTTTCGGCCAGCGTGATTTGAATGTCAATGTCTTCAAGCGCGTAATCCGGCCATCCCGCGCCCGATGGATGTAGAGCGGGCTTTATGCGATCGGCGGCCACGGCGAATTGGTAGTAGATGTCCGTGCGAATGTCGGAGGTGAGCTGCCCGAGTTCACGCATCCGGGAATACAGATGCGTGTTTTCGGCATTTCGATTGACTGCAAGCAACGCGTAGAATGCTGCTACCAGAAAAACCGCGATCAGCGTCGCCACGGCCATGTTTAGCTTGAATCGGATCGTCATTTGCTACGGCTGTCCCCGTATCGCTAGTCTGGGAATCGTACGGGTTTGTTGTAACAAAACGCCCACCACACTCGAAAAACGTCAAGGTCGTTGCCGTAGGAACCGTCGGCAATGTCCGCATCACTCTGGTAGAGCGTGTCGTAGGTGATGTCATCGGTTTCGTTGTCCCAATGAACGGCTCTATTGGCGATCTTCATGTCGGGATCGCTGTACCATGATGCGCTTCCATCGGTGTACAGCACGTTGTATCCGACCTTGTGGGAGTATCTGCCAACACCGGCCGGGGCGCCGAGGCGCGCGGTAAAGTCATCAGTGATCAACGCCAAATGGCGAAGGCGGCTGAGCATGGGGCTGGCTTGAGATGGTATATGCACCGCGTAGGCATAGCTTCCTGAGACGGTCGCGGCGGGCAAATACGCGGGATCCGAAGCGTAGGAAAACTGCTTCTGACTCGGACAGAATAACATCTGCGGATCGTTCAACAGATCCTCGGAATAAAGCAATCCGAGATTGACGTATTTTCCACTTCTCGAGATCAGCGATCGCGGGGCCATGGTTCCGGCGCGTTTCATGACTTGGGGTCCGAAATCGTTGGCGTCGAACGCATACGTGAATGTGGATGCCCCGAGGTGCTTAAGTCTGGAAACGCAGACCGTCCTTCTTGCCGCCTCCCGGGCACGTGAGAACGAAGGAACCAAGATCGAGATCATGAGGCCCACGATGAACATGACGACCAGCAATTCCAATACCGTAAATGCAGGCGATCGCTTCTGAATCATTCCTGATTCCCTCGCTTTTCGTTCCGCTGAATCCCTTGAACTGCGCTCTTGCCGGCGTTCGTACGCCCAACGGCACTGATCATGCCCAAATATGAACGTGCACTCGGCGTGCCGCGTGGCGCATAGGCGTTAAGTGTCTTTAAGATATGGAGTTGCGTGCGACGGGCTGAATTGGCTTGGGACGAGCGGATTGGGAGAAAACTCGCGAATCGGGTGATAACACCCAATACTGGAGAAACCACGCGACATGGCATCGATACTCATAGTGGAGGACGAGAAAGTTCTTGGCAAGACCTGTCAGGAGGTGCTTTCCGATGACGGGTACGATGCGCATTGGGTGCCTAGCGCGGAGGAGGCGTTGGCGCTGCTCAAGCATAGGGAGTTCGATTTGGCGTTGATTGACATCGGTCTGCCGGGGATCGACGGGCTTCAATTCCTGGAACAACTCACCACGCACCACCCCGACACCGTGCCCATCATGATGACGGCGTCCGGCGATATGCAGACGGCCATCGCCGCCATGAAGCAGGGGGCCCGCGATTTCCTGCTGAAACCACTTGATTTGGATGCTTTATCGGCCATGGCCCAGCGGCAACTAGGTCAGCGGCGTCTTGAGCAAACCAGCAAGTACGAGCGACAAGAACGGGCGCAGCAATTCGGTGTCCATCAATTCATTGGGGACTGTCCCCAGATCGAGCGGGCCAAGTCGCTCGTGCGACGGATGGGCAAACTCAATCAGGATGCTTCCATGCTCGCGCCAAACATCCTGATTACCGGACCTACCGGAACGGGGAAGGATTTGTTGGCCAAGACGTTTCATTACGAAGGCGGGCGGCGAGAGGGTCCATTTGTCCAGGTCAACTGTGCTGCCATTCCGGCTGCGCTGCTTGAATCCGAATTGTTTGGTTACGTGAGAGGGGCATTCACCAACGCGTCGTGCAGCAAGCGAGGCCTGTTCGAGGTGGCCGACGAGGGAACGCTGTTTTTGGATGAACTCGATTCGCTTGACCTAGTCCTTCAGGCCAAGCTACTCACAGCGATTGATTCGGGACGTATCCGTCCGATCGGTTCGAAGGTCGAGGTTGCCGTGGACATCCAGATCATCGCCGCTATGAATCATGATCCCGAACAATGGGTGGCGTCCGGAAAGCTACGTGAAGACCTGTATCACCGATTGCGCGTGCTCCATATCGAGATGCCCGCTCTGGCAGCTCGTGGGGACGATATGATGGTGCTTGCGGACCATTTTCTTGGTCGGCATTGCCGCAAATTCGGATTTCCAAACAAGCGACTTTCGCGGGGCGCCAAGGCCGCCATGCGCGGTTACCATTGGCCGGGCAATGTCAGAGAGCTTTCCCACAGGCTCGAAAGTGCTGTGCTGTTGACTGACGGGGACACGATCGAAGCGGATTTCTTGCCGCGGTTGCCGGAGATTGAAGCCACTCAGCCTATGGATGGCGATGGCGGCGCGCTCAAGCTAGATTTCTCGCGGGGGCCGATTTCACTGGAGAAGGTGGAACAGCGCATCATAAGCGAAGCCTTGACGGTCACGAAGCATAATATATCGCGAGCTGCGCAGTTATTGGGAATATCTCGCGATACGTTGCGTTATCGGGTGGAGCGGCACGGCCTAAGGATAAAGAGAACGGGAACATGAACGCGAAATCATTAAAGCGGTCCTCTTTTGAGCCATCGTCGTGGAAGAGCTTGGTGATCGCTGCCGGGTTGATCCTTGCGGTCGTACCCGCCGCGAGGGCGCAGACTGAGATTAGCGTTGAAACTTTTGAGTTCGCAACCACGGATGCCGCGGCCGCGGCAGGCGTGATCGATCGCACCGATGTGGCCAATCAACCCGCGTTTTTCATCAACGGGCAATGCGATATCCCGCCAAGTCCGTGCAGCGAAGTCGCGGAAGGCGAGTTCAGCCTTGGGACGGATGCGGCGTTTTGCCAGCAGTTTTGCCAGGCGGGCTCGCGGATCGGATTTCGCCGATTGATCGACGGAGCGCGTTTTCCGGATACCTGCGCGGGCGGAGGCCATTTCGTTCCACTGAATGCGACCTTTGGCGATCCGAATCACCCAGGTGCCATAGAGCCCGATTTTCCGCTCTCTCAGTTGCAGGTACTCTGTGCCGCCTACGGGGATGGCTCTTATGAAGACGGCCCCACGGGGACCCATTTTTGGGTCACGCTGGTCGATTGTGAGGGGGAGGTCTTCGAATATATCAACTTCTCCGAAGCGGCGTTGTACACCGATCTGTACACGTTTGATCTTGAGATGGGACAGTCCATCGTTCGCTTGTCCGATGACTCGCTGGTGGACGGCCAGCCCGTCGGCGATGGCTTGCTCACCGAAATCGCCGCGATTGAGTGTTTTATTCAGGACGCGGACAATCCGCCGACCAGCTTCGGCAAATGGTACATCGACGATATTCGCATCGTGCAGCCTCCGGCGCCCGGTCCACTCATTCCGGCCGTCTCTACGTGGGGAATCGTGATCCTGATCGGCATGTTGCTGATTGTCGGTACGCTCGCATTTCCCAGGAAGACCGTGCCGGTTGTGGTTCTTCGGTCTTAATCGTGCGTGCGCATGACCAAACGACACGCTTAAGGCCGCGGCTCAGGCGTAAGGCGGTCGCTTGCTCGTGGAGTAGGACGTCGTGTCTTGTAGGGCCCGGGGCGTTCGCCTGCCACAGGATAGCGCAAACCCCGATAGCAGGGGAACGCTCCGTCCATGGCAAACCAAGCTTTCTGCAGCGCAACGGAGCAACCCCCTGCCCTACCCGTTGCTCAACGGTGACGGCGCGCCGGTTCCCGTTCCACCGACTAGAGGCGGCTTCAGGCTACGTTTGCTCTTCGACGATCGTGCGCATTTCGTCCTCTTGGAACCCGAGAACGCGGCCAAGCCGTATCAACACTTCCAACTCGTTGTCATGTAGTTTGCGATCGGCGAAGGCCATCTTGATCAGATCGGCCACCAGATCGATGCGCTCTGCGTTGCCCGATGGAAGCCCGAAGGCGAGCTCGCGGACCTCGAGTTTGGGTTGCTGTCGGATCTTATCGAATTCGGCCTTGTTGACCCCGATTTTCAGGGATAAGTATTCCAACAACGCCACCTCACGGTCGTCCCAGACGCCATCTGCGATGGCGACCATGATCAGCAGTTTGATTTTCACGGCGCTTTTTGAGATGTCGCCGTCCGAGCCCGATTTCGACATGGTTTATCCTTTTTGTAATCGCAGCCGATCGTCCGTGCGTTTGGGCAAACGCGGTATGCCAATCAAGCCCAGACGCCGTTACCCGGCCACGCCTTTTCCAAAGAACTTGGGCGGATCGTCCAAGGTATAGATGCGCGTTTCTTCGGCTATTCTCCGGCGGAGGCTGGCCGGCGTGTGGAACAGGCCAATCAGGGCGATGCCGTCGAGCATGCACAGGCCCCCGGTTGTCTTGGATGCCAGGGTTGCGTCCGTTTCACCGGCGTCGGGCGCGATGGGTATTTCTTTGGAAGATCCCAGCACGAACCCCCACGGTGCTGCGTACGTGGGAATATGGCTCGCGTAGGATGCGGTCCTGTCAAAAACCGCCTGCACGGTCGAGACGAGGCAAGCGTGCATGTCCATCTCAAACGGCGAAACCGGCCCGGCTTGAACGACAAATACCCCATTCGGTTTGAGCGCCTTCCTGGCTTTCTCGAAATACTCCTTCGTGAACAGCTTGTACGATGGGCCTTGATCGATCGGATCGGAAAGATCGGAGATGATGACGTCCCACGAACCCTCCGCACGATCCAGCACATGCAGCGCGTCGTCGATGATCACCTCCAGCCGTGAATCGTCGAACGCCCCCTGATGCATCTCCGCTAGATGCTCGCGGCAAGCCGCAACGACCTCGCCGTCGATGTCCACCATCGCCACGTGCTCGACCGACTTCCAGCGCAGCACCTCCCGCGCTGTGGCCCCTTCGCCGCCGCCAAGGATCAAGACGCGTTTGGGGCTGCCATGCAGCAGCATGGCCGGATGCACCAACGGCTCGTGATAGAGGAACTCATCTCCGGTACACGACTGCCACTTCCCATCGAGCACGAGCGCTTTGCCATAGGCACCGGTTTCGACGATGTACATTTCCTGAAACTGCGTTTTCTTGTGCGCCAACACATGGGTGATGCCGTGGGCGTAGATGTCCCATGCGGTGATGTATTCGTTCATCCAGAAGTCGGCGCCGAGTTGGCTTCCCGCCATGATGTCCGCTCCTTTATGAAACGCTTGCGGCGAGTGTGGGTTCCGGCTGCGCATCGCCGACGGTGACGACGCCTGGTAGATCGGCCGTGTGGAGCCCGCGATCCACCGTACGCACGAGGTACCGCTTGGCCCCCAAAGCCTTGACGAGGTGTTGAACAGCATGTTCGGCGCTGGCCCGATCGCCACAGGTGAACGCATCGACGGCGGCATAGCCGTATTCAGGCCAAGTGTGAATCGCGACGTGGGATTCCGATATAAGCCCCAACGCCGTCACACCTTGGGGATGAAAATGGTGGGACACCTCGTGCAGAAGGGTCGCCATGCCCGATTCGACCGCGTCACGAAGCGACTGTTTGACGTGGGCCGGGTCGTTGAGCAACGCTTCCGGGCAGTCATACAGCTCTCCAATACAATGCAATCCTAGCGCTTCCAATGTGTGAGCATCTCCAATCGAAAAAGTTAATCCTTGCGCGCGGCAAGCCGACCGATGGCCGCTTAAACTCGTACTTTGTTGCACCGATTTTGCGACCGCCGGTGCTACGTTTGCAGCGAAAGAATCCATCGCCCAAATAACGCTTCAGCCCCGTATTGTAGCACAAGAAAACGGTCTGCCAAATCCGCGCATCCCGCTCGGATCGGGCGGGGTCGCCCATGAGTTTGGGGTGTGTGGGCCATGTCATGTTGGGTTAGGGGGAGGGCGCGTATCATCGACTTTCGAATTCCGAACCCTTGACTTTCGAGTATTGACCATGGACGATCGCTCTGCGGAGGCTCGGCAACACGTGCCGGGTTGTGCACAACGGCCGATAAGACCATGTCGCCGCCGCACGGAGCTAGCGTTTTCAGAAAGGTCGAGCGATGAGCACGATGAAATGTCCGGCGTCGATCGCCGGTTTCGGCAGGATTCGCGTATGGGATAAGGATCGGCGAGGCGCCAAGTCCCGGCGCTCGATCGCGGGCAGGATGGTCCTTTTTGCGTTGTGCGCGTTCGCGAGCTTCCCGGATTCGAGCCTTGCTCGTCAGGAAGTGGGGCGGGTCACCATGATGGCGGGCGCGCCACGCATGGTGGGCGAATCCATTCGTCCCTTGCAGCCGATCCTTTCCGGGCGCACGCTTGAAACGGGCGATTCGGATGCGGCCGGTGTCTTAATCGAAGATGTTGTCTTTCATATTGGGCCGAATTCGCGGGTGGCCGTCCACGATGAGCCCGGAGGCAAGCGGTTCGAGATTGAGCAAGGCTACGTCGTGCTGTACGCGGACGCCGGGACGCAAACCACGGCGATCGTTGAAACGCCGTTTGGGCGGTTGACGTTCACGCCGGACTTGCTGGGAGAGGGCGGATCGGGCTGGTATTCGGTTCGTCACGATCCGCAGCAGACCAACATTCAGCCGGCGGTCAGCACGTTTACCTCAATGGAAGGGCCGGTTGAGGTTGTCGGGACATCGCCGCAAGCCGGCCCGTATCTGCTCAAGGCCGGTCAGCGATGGCGGATTGTGCAAGGACAAGTCCCCGGCCCGCCGGAAGACGGCGATGGTCGCGTCGAGGCGGAAGCGCTACGAGACTTGCTCCATCGTCAGACCGCTGAGCTCATTCACGTGGAGCCCGAAGACCTGACCCGCTTGGCGTTGGCCGATTTGCAGGGCGGTTCCCTCGCGCCGGAAACGACGATCATCAATGAGGGTCAGTTCATTCTCGACGGCAACTTCAGCAATCAAGACCGATCAACATTGCCGCCGATCCCCCCGCAGCTTCTCGATTTGCAGCCGCCAGAGGTCGTCTTAGCAATTGGGGCGCCTGCGAGGATTGCGGCCGGTACACCGAATCTGGGGCGGGCTCAATTCGTGAGCTACGCCGGAACGCCTGCGGACCCGAATTTCAACGCGTTTTTGACCTCGGTTCAAGGAAACCCGGCCTTCCAGCCGCAGTATTTGACCCAATTCGCCAATGGCGGATTCAGTTACATCCAATTGGCCGGCCCGGACGCGCAACTCATCGAGCAAAACGGGGAAACCTTTCTTGCAGGTCCGCAAGGGGCGACCGACGGTTGGGCGCTGTTCACGCCGCTGGTGGCGACCGGGGACGCTGGATTCGATCCTCAATCCCGATTGGCCGGCGTGGTGTCGGCTGGGTTTGGCGCGATCGCCCGAGGCGAGCATCTGGCCGGCGGTGGCAGCATCGGAGGAGATGGGGTCGACCCGGCTTCCGGCTTCGCCGAGGTGACGGGGGGGCAGGTGGGGTTGAATCCAGTTCAACCGGTGGGTTATCCGCTGCTCAGCCGTGCGGCCGACACGACCGGTCTGACGGTCGGCGGTGAGGCGGTTAGTGACCAGATTGCGGCATTGGGGGCGGGCCTGGATCCTCAACAGCTCTCGCAGTCGGGGCAGCGATTGGTTTTTCTTTCCAATGGGAGCACGGATGCGGCTGGCAACAGCTTCAATTTTGATGGTGACGCCATCGCGCCAACGGAGTTGAATCTGCCTTCGGATCGGCAGGTTCTTGTCGATACCAGCGGTTCGGCCGGGGTTGCGATGCCGATATCGGCGGATCCGACCAACACGGTGGGTATTCAATTCTCCGCTACGGGTCAGACCATTGCGATCGTGCATCACACGGGATTGCGCAATCCGACCGTCGGATCGACTAGTCAAAGCGAACATTTTGAAGTCGTCCGTGGTGATCGTTCCTCTGTGGTTCGATGGCGTGCGGGAGGGCGGGTTACGGACGCGGGCGGCGTGGTCTTGGAGTTTGAAGACCTCGGCGGCGACCCCGCGTTGCGTAATGAGCTGTTTACACTGCTTTGCAGCGAGGTCAATTCCTTGTCGCCGGGCGACACGCACACGGTCTGCGGGCCCGCTGTGGATCCACCGGGTGCGGCCAACGCACGGCTGATGCGTCGCGCGCCGGGCAGCCTGGTTCGCGTGAATCGGGCCACCGTCCGTCGTGGCGTTAAGGTGCGTGGAATTCACACGCGCGCTAAGATTCATGCGGTCAAGTCCGTCAACCTTCGGCCGGCCGCTGGACGGCTGATCATGGGCGGCAACGGGTCGGCATCGCATCGTTTCCTGGGCCGGGTGTCCCCAACACGTTGACGAATCGGCCGCTTGGTCCGGCCTCGCGTTATCGCGCCGGATTGACCAGAAGGAACCGAGCCGCGGGCTGCAGCCCGCGCGGCGCGGCGGTTTCCCGGCGACGTTTTTCTAGGTGGAGATGTTTCAATGAGCATTACGCGAAACGCGCGGTATCTGGTGTGCCCACTGGTCCTGACGATGTCACTTATGTGTGGTTGTCCACCACAGCCTACCGGGGACGGCGGCGCGTCGAATAATGGTGATGCCAATAGCAACACCAATGGTACCGTAAGCAGCGGCGGTTTTCTGGACAACGGTCTTGAAGAGCCCGGTCTGGTGGATGTAGGGGTCGCCGATGCGCCGCCGACGGGTAGTTTGTTGTTCCCGCCTGCGGCGTCGACGGTCGCCACCGGCGAGGTTGTGTTCCTGTGGGAAGCGACTGATAGCGACATGACCAATGTGGACAGCACGATCTTCGTCTCCGCCACGCCCGAGGTGTTTGTTAGCCCGGTTGTTTCGGCGGGGCTGCGCTCGGCGCCAGCCGAAATCGAGCATCGCCTTGGCATCCAGCTTCCCGACCCGGGCACATTTTACTGGGGCGTGCGGATGACCGACGGCGTGAACACCGTTGACCTACCCGAAGATGGTGTGGGTCTGATGTTTGATACAAGCGATAGCTCATTCGTGCGCATCGGGGCGGATGATGTCGTGTTGCTTTGCCCTCGCGATACGCAACCCGCGCGACCTGCGACGACGTTTTCCTGGTCGCTGGGCAGTGTGGTGCCCACCCGCGCTCAGGTGTTTGTCAGTCGGGCGGGCAGCGACAACCCCTTTGAAGCGCCGCTGAGTGTGTTCGATGTGGCCGATCCCTCCGCAACCTCGCGTGCGCTTTCGGATGGGGAGGCCTTGACGATTGGTGAAACCCTTAGTTGGGGATTGCGATTGGAAACAGCCAGCGAGGTGCTGTTTACGTTTGCTGGGCAACTGGGCGTTTCGTTTGTGGTAGCCGAAAATGTGCCGCCGATGGGGGAATTGATCGGTCCAACTGACGGGGCCACGTGGTCCGACGCCGACACGTCGTTCGAGCTTTCGTGGAATGCTGACGCGGGAAACTGCGAAGACGCGTTGACTTCGACGGTGTTCTTCGAGCTTCTGGCCAACTCAGTCGATGAGGATTCGCTGTTTAACTCGTCTGTTTCGCTGGAAGTGACCGGAGGAGGTTTCGATGTTGATCTAGTGGCCGGCGGCGAGCCGGTTCTTTCCGGGGGCGAATGGCGATGGGGTGTGCTTGCTGATGACGGCACCGATTCGCTGCGTTTGCCCGACGCGATGGATCCCACGCGCGCGTACCGGACGTTTGTGAGAGATACTTCGCCACGATTTGTGGTGCCGCCCGTCGTGGATCTGCAACTATGTTCGACGCAACAGGGTTCATTCGACGCCGTCAGTTTTACCTTCGCCGACGACAACGGACTCGATACGGTGGGGGTGACCCTGACGTACGCTGCGGCGCAAGCCGACGTGTTCGACGCACCCTCGGCCACGCTGACGCCGGTACCTGGTGCTTCGAGCGGGAATGTGGTCGTGTTCTTGCAGCAGACGGGGGCACCGGCGTGCACCGACTTCGACCAGGGAGCGGGATTCTACGGGGTTGAGCTGAACGACGGCGCCAACGCCCCGGTGCGCCGTGTGGTCGAATTTGCCGGTCCACCGATCGGCGCGTGTTGCCTGACGGTCGGATCATGCACTGAGGGGACGGAGGCGGATTGCGTTGGGGGTATCTATCAAGGGGACGCCACTATTTGTACGCAGGTCTCTTGCCCGGCGCCGACGCCACCGGATTGCAACAACAATGGCATCCCCGACGATCAGGACATCGCTCAAGGGACAAGTTTGGACTGCAATCTGAATCAGATTCCCGACGAATGTGAGGGTTCGCCTATCGTGGTGAGTGCGGGCACACTGCTTGACGGCGTCATCGACGGGCAAGGCGGATACGACAGTCGGCTGCAGAACAACGACCTGTTCGGCAGCGTTTGCCCGACACAAGCCCCACCGCCGGGCACGAATTCGGCGGTGCTGTGGTCGGTCAGCGCACCACTCGGCTCGGAAATACAGATCGTGAATCCGACGTCGTTGACGACCCCGTTTAGGATTTTCTCACCGGCCATTGCCGGCACCTACATTTTCCGCTTGACGCTTGTGGGAACGCAGGTCGCGCCGGGTGAGGTTACCTTTACCTTGCTGCCATGATAGGGGAAGCGGAGAGCCGAACGTTGAATCCAAGAATGGCTGATGGCTGAAAGTTGACAGCTCCCTATGGCGGTGTCAGTGCGAAGACATCCACGGCGAATGAATCGGCGTCGATGCCGCTTACGATGATCTCGATGATGTCGCCACACGCAAACGATTCGCCTTGCAGGATCGAGAACGCGGCGATGGTCTCGGGCTCGCCCTCGGTCTGGATGGTGATGCCGGGTAGGGCGGGATCGATCGGATCGCCGACCACCAGTTGATCGAGACACACGAAGGATGTATCCGAGCTATCCGATGGATCGACGAGCGGCCGGACCGTATCCACGGAATCATCGAGTACGCCGCTGAGGATCGCTTCGACGGCAAACGGGGTGACGTTGATCACGCTGACGAGCACGTCGGTGCCGCGGGGCGTATCGACGGACGGCTGAAGACCGCACCCGCCTGCCAGGCAGCATAAGGCGATGGCCGCAGCGCGTGTTCTTGTTTGATTGACCGATCGCGAGTTTCGTCGCAGGTCTACGGGCGCGGCTCGGACCGATGGCTTCGCGGGTCGCTTCCTTACGGGCGCGGTTCGGATTGATGGCTTCGTCGGCTTTGCTCGGCTTGTCTTGGCTTGCATGATTGACTCCGGGCTGCTGGCGACCTAGGCTTCCCACGTGTTTGACAGGCAGAGTGCCGCGATTCATACGAATCGCATTTCGGTGGGATCATAGCGATGCGAAGGATGTTTGTCACAGCGGCGATCGGGCTTGCGACTTGTGCGGCGACTTGCACGATGGCGTGCGTGTTGGTTGGGTCGGTCGGTTGCGCAGCGCGCTCGGGTCGCTTTGCCCATTCACATTCTACCCAGGGCAGCGCTACCGACAGCGCAACCAGCCCGCAGGACAAGACGCACGAAGATCAACTCACGGCCATGCGGCGCCAAGACGCCCAGTCCGCCCAAACCTCCGCAAAGAAAGTCAAGCCTCGCAAGACCTCGCGGAGCCGTCAGACAGGGCAAGGCATCGTGGATCAGCCGATCAGACGCTAAGCTCTTTCCTGCCGGACTACCCTTCATCAGAATCGATACTGCACGCTCAACCCGTAGACGACGCGGTCGTAGGAGAAAATCTCCTGCCCGGTCCGATCACGGATGTTGGAATCGTCGGCGGTCAAGATGACTTGGAATCGCGCGGACAATTGCTCGTTGAACTGCTTGGTGAGCGAGAACAGGAACGTGCTTATGAAATCTCGGCGATGGGATCCGTTGGCATCGAACGAACTAATGCTCCGATAGTGTTCTGTGGCGAATTCGCTGACGAAATCAAACGTCAGGTCCCATGGCAGGGGTACGCCCAAGCCGAGCGCGAAGATGTGGCTGTCGTAGGTGAATTCGCCGCCCCGGGCGTCGACATCCTCAAAGCGATAGCTGATGTCGAGCGTCAGCGGGCGATCGTACATTTCCGCAAGTTCAAAACGCTGAATCACGCCCACCGTGTGCGTCGTGCCGTCACGATCCAACCGACGACCGGCCGGCTGGTTGAGGTAGTTGTCGGCCTCAAACTGGTAGAAGATCGTCGTGGAGGTCCAATCCGCCTCCTGAATGTCGATTTGAGGCGTGATTCGATGGCGGGAAAGATAGCTTTGGTTGCCGATGAGCGTGTGG
This sequence comes from uncultured Phycisphaeraceae bacterium, assembly GCA_964651325.1. GTDB lineage: Bacteria > Planctomycetota > Phycisphaerae > UBA1845 > UBA1845 > JADFOB01. Next base: position 12,528 of record CAZYXP010000014.1, on the reverse strand, counting down.
TCCCAATCGTAGCGGATGCTCAGGGTGAGCCAATCGGCGTCCGCCGGCGAGTGGGCGGCGAAGACGCTGGCGCCGTAGCTCTGGATGTCAAAATCGTCGATTTCCGCGTGCCAACTGTTGAAGGTGTTGAGCCCGACGCCGACGAGCCACTCGTCCGAATCGACCAAGCGGTAGTTGAAGTCGGAGCCCAGGCCGAACCTCCGGTCTGTGCCGGTGCGTTCTCCGATGCGCCGGGCTACGTGATGGCCTTTCAAGGTGACGTTGGTGTCGTAATCGAACCCCAGCCGCAAGCTAAGATCCCAGGGGCGTCGGTCGACGAGCTGGTCGAGTATCTGCTTGGTTTGGGCCCCCAACTCGGACTGGGGATCCAACTCGTAGCCCTCTTGCAGCACCTCTTTGGCCGCGGTGCGGTTTTTCTGCTGCAGGTACACCAAGCCTCGATAAAACTTGATGTGGGCCTCAAGCGAGCGATCGGTCTTGCCGCTTCGTTGGAGCGCTGCTTCGGCTTTGTCTAGATTGTCGATCGCGCTGGGCAGATGCGACGAATCTTCCCGCGCTTGGCGATAATGGGCGACGGCCAGAAACAGATAGGGTAGCGGATCATCGGGCCGCTCGGCCATGAACGCCTGGAATCCGGTCTGCGCATCCTCAAACCGGCCCAAGATGGTCTGGGCAACCGCCGCATCGAGATAGGCCAGAATCAACTGTGGATCACGCAGTCGCGCCCGCTCGAACTCGGCGACGGCCCGATCGAGCCATGCCTCGCGCTCCGTCCGGCTCGAAGAGCGGGAGGCGGTTTGCAGCAACGTGAGGCCCAGGAAATAATGCCCGGCCGGGAAGCCGGGTTCCAACGAAAGTGCCGCTTCAAAGTGGCGTCGGGCGGCTTGGTAGTCTTCCGCCATGAACGATTGAATGCCGCGACTGAGAGACACTTCCGCGGCACCCGAATGCTGCGCGAGTGCCTTCAAGGGAACGGCGAACAAGCCTACCGCAAAGATCACAGGCACCCAAACACATTTTGACATCATTCGCTGATTCCTCGTGGTAACGCGTGACTGGTTGCGTCCTCCGGGCACTCGCGCCTGTCCCGGTGGATCGCATCAAGGAACGCCGGTATTCTGCCGCGTGATTCGGATCCTGGCAAGCGTCCGTAGATTGGCCTTCGTTGAACGCTTGGTGCTGCAGTGTTAGGATGCATTGGCGATTCGGCCCGCGGCGGGGCCATGCGGCAGTCAACACGGGGCAAGTAGGGAACGCGGAGGCATGATGCTGTTGCGACGAAGAATCTCTTTTGTCTTAACGCTGGTGGCCGTGAGTTGCGGTCTGTGGTCTGGTGGCTGTGCCGCTCCGGGGGGGCGATCGACATCCGATTCGAATGAGTTTGATACGCGCCTGTTGAAACGCATGTCGGCCGATCGAGCCCTTCAAGCCGGGCGCTTTGATGAGGCCGTCAAAGCCTATACACGCCTGATCGAACAAGAATCGAACGACGCATCCGGTTCCGGCGCCTTGTATTTCAAACTGGGTAAGGCTCTGTGGGGCCGTGCGGGGGTGCGTGGCGAGCTGGCGGCCACGCCGGAAAGCCGAGAGGCGGACCGCGCGGCTGCCATCGACTACTGCCAAAAAGCGATCAGCGGGTCCGAATCTCAGCCGGTCGCGGAGCGAGCCGAGTTATCCGATCAGGTAGGAAGGACCCTCGGCGGATACCTCCGGCTTTGCGGCAAAGTCGATGAAGCCATCATCGTCTACCGAAAATCCCTTCGGGTTTTGCCTGAGGTCGGTGAGGCTCGCGCGCGAACCCTGCACGATCTTGCTGCAGCCCTTCTCGATCGAAGTCGACGGGCGATCGATCAGCCGGAAACGCACGACGCCGACGACCTGACCCAAGCCCTGCGGCATCTGGAAACCGCGTTGTCGTTGTCGAACCAGCTTGACAAGCCGCCGGCCAGCTTGCTTGTGACGATTCATAATTCCATCGGACTTGCGTACAACCAGCGGCTACAACCGGGGGCGGCCGCCGAGCATTTCACCAAAGCCATGGAGCTATCCAGGGAGCATGACCTTGCCGCCATGCTGCCCAGCGTGATGGCCAACCTGATTCCTGCTTTGATCGAGATTGGACGAAACGAGGAGGCGTTGGACCGCTGTGAGGAGCTGGAGGCGCTCCCGGCCGCCGCGACCGACGCAAAGGCGCTAGCCGCGCTGGGGGTGGCCTACCTCTCTTTAGGCGATCTTTCCCGATCCCGTCAGCAGTTCGATTTGGCCCGCTATCTGGTTAGCCAGGGATCTTCGACGGCGCCGGACCCGACGTTTGAGGCGCAGCTTGCGTGCAACACGGCCGCGGCCGCTCAGGCCGTGGGGGCGTATGACGAAGCCGAGCGGCTGTTGCTCGAAGCGCTGGAGAACGCCCGTTCGGAGCTTGTGGACCCGCGAACCGCTGCGGTCATTCAGGCCAACCTGGGGCGTATGTATCTGACCCTTGAGCGGTTGGACGATGCGGACGCTCAGTTACATCGGGCCAAGACGCTGATGGATCAAATCGCAGGTCCGCGGCATCCCGACGCGCTCTTGCTCCTGCTTGATCTAGCCAATCTCGCTCGGGCGCGCGGCCATTTGCTCGAGGCGAGCGAATTGTGTGAAGAGGCCGTTCGGGGTCTGCTTGCGGTGCGCGGCCGGGCCCACCCAGAGGTGGCCGCGGCGCGATTGGAACTGGCATCGCTGCTCAGCGCACTTGGGCGATGTGATGCGGCCCAAGAGCAGGCCGGCAAAGCGATGAAATCGTTGGATGCCCGGTTTGGCGAGCATCACAAGCAGGCGGTCTTGGCATGCCTCAAAACGGCATTGATCGCGATTCAATGCGCGCCGTCCGAGGGCCATGACGCTGAGGTACGGACGCTGACGGAACAGGCCGGCCTCCGATTTGCGGCCCTGCGGGATGCGTTGGGTGCCGACAACATCGAAGTCTTGCGGGCGTCGGTCTATTTCGCGGATGTTTCAGCGCGATCTCCGGCGGCCCTTGAATCGGCGCTGGTGCGATACCGCCGCGCCGAGCAGGGATTCGCACGTGTTTATGGTGACACCGTGAAATCACTGGCGGCGCTGCGCCTCAAACAGGGTCGCGTGTTGGACAAGCTGGACCGCCACGGTGAAGCACTCAAGACGTATGAGCGGGCGTTGCGGCTTATGGATCGCAACCTGACGGGGCATCCCATTCAAGCGGAGTTGCTCGCGGCGATGGGGGACGCCCACAACGCGATTGGCGACCGCGACCGGGCGATGAAACAATGGCGGCAGGCGCTGGCGATCCTCGCGGCGAGCTACGGTCGCGACCATCCGCGCGTGCGTCAATTCAAAGAAACGCATCTGTCCAAGCCGTAGTCCAGTCGCCCTCGGCGTAGCCTAGCAGTACAGCGCAAAGTCGTCGCAAACCCGGAGCGCAGGCATCTTGCCTGCATCATCATCGCGGGTCGTGCAGGCTGGAAGCCTGCGCTCCGAACGACCTTGCGCTGTACTCCTAGCCGCCCCTGGCTGGAGGGTCTCGCAGACACAGCGGAGGGCCGCTGTGCTACATGGGGCTGTTTCACCACAGCGGACGGCCGTCGAAGCAGCATTGACAAGGGGCTAGCGTTGACACCGGACTACTGCGGCGTCGGATAGACGATGATGCGCATCCCCACGTCGTCAAAACTCCGTCTGTTATCGTGCGGACTTGGCAGATCGTGCTGCCCGTCGTCGGCATCGCGAAACGACCCGCCGATGGCCTCCAGACGGCCGCCGATCGACTCTGATACCCATTCGCTGACATTGCCCAGCATATCGCTCAGATGCCAGTTGTTTTCGGGATAGGAGCCGACCGGCGCATACCACCCGAAGCCGTCGTTGTGCCCGGGCGCCGTCAGCGCGTATTGCTCGTCAGATTCAAAGTTGGCCTGCGTTGGGTCCAACTCCGATCGGCCGTCATCAAGATATCTTCGCAGCCGGGCGTGTCCCGCAATTCCGCCGAGGCCGCAACGCAGGGCGTGTCTCCATTCCGACGTCGTAGGAACCCGAACGATGAGCCCGCCGCCGAGCGAAGTCCCGAGGGCCGCACAGAATCCATGCACCTCTCCGGCCGGCACGAACGTGACCGGATGAGCGTCGTCGGCCAACATTTTCTTGTAGCCATCGCGCGAGTCATCTCCAGGTATGTTTCCCGTGACGGCGCGGAATTGTTCGACGGTGATTTCCGTTCGGCTCATCCAAACCGGATCCGGCATGTCGGCCGAATTGGAGCTGGGCACAAACGCCAATTCGAGGGCCGCTGAACCGTCACTCCCGCCAGAACGAATCGGCATCGAAACGGTGACCCACCGATGGAGTGCGCGCACGGTGGCTTGCTCTTCATCCGTGAGCAAGGACCAAGGAAAAAGCGGTTGCGGCGATTGTCTCGCGCCGGCGGTCTTGCCCGTCGTAGGCACGTCAAGATCGAATCGATCGAGGAGGCTGCGTGCTTGGGTCGCCAGTTCAAACGCCGCCATTTGTTTGAGCGGCGAGTCCGGTAGTGAATTCGAGCCGACCCAAGTCGTCGCCTCGTTCAGGATGGCGTCGAAGTGCTCGCGGCGATTGCGATTCAAGTCGCCTTCGACTTTGGCGACCGCCTCATCGGCGAGCCCGGACAGGCTTTCATCCATTGCGGCGGCGTGCGCGGCCTTTGCGTGGTATTCCGCCGCGCGCCAGTCACCCTCGGCCAGCAGTTTTTCCGCCAGACCCAGCGGCTCGCTTACACCCGCCATCGCAGTCATCAGCGTCACGATGTGTTTGGTCGGCAACGCTTGCCGCGCCGCCTCGGCCAGAGCCCTCTGTTCGGTCAGGGTCTTGCCGCTCATGGCGAAGACGGGGGCATAGGCATCAAGGCTAATCTGCCAGGCATCGAGCGAGTCCAGCCTATTGCGAATTCTTTGTTTGAGATCGCCAGCCTCGACCGGCAGGGCGTTGCCCAGGGTAGTCATCTCTTCCTTCAGCGTGGCCATGTTCTTGTTGCGATGGAGCTTTTCAAGATCGGCATGGGCCGGTTGTTCGATCCGATTCTTGATCGCAAGAAACTGCTCGTTGAGCGGCTCAAATCGCGCGGACAGTTCGATCATCGGATCCACCACCTCCGGTTTCGCCATGACGCTGATGGTGACTTGCTCGGTGGATTCATGCGCGCCGTCGCTCACGGAGACCTCAAACGTCAGCATTGAGTCGTCGGACACTTCCGGCGCGGTGAACGTGGCCGAGACGGTGGTCGTTGACGCCAGGGTCACCTCGGGGCCGCCCAACTTGGTCCATGCGTAGGTCAGGCTCGCATGTTCCGGATCCGTGCTGCCGGAGGCGTCCAGAGTGACGATCGCACCGGCTTCGACGGTTTGATCCGGGCCGGCGTTCGCTGTGGGTGGCAGATTGACGGCATGCACCGCAACTAGAAGATTGTCATCGGAGGCGGCCTTGCCGTCGCTAACCCGCACGCGAAACGATAGCGTTTCGGGGCCGGTCACTTGGGGCGCCACGAAGAACAAGCGGGCCGACGCCGGCTCGGCTAGCGTTACGGGCAGTCCATCCTCTTGCGTCCAGAGATAGGTTACGTCTCCCCCTTCCGGATCCTTGCTGTTGGAGGCATCGAGCGTGACGGTGTCGCCTGACGAAACGATCTGATCGCTGCCGGCGCGGGCGATCGGTGGCCGATTTTGAGGCCGGTTAGACCAGATAATCGCAAGAACCCCGATCGCGATGGGCACGGCCATGACGATGATGATGTTGCGACGTCGCAAATCCCGCAGCAGGCGTTGTGCCAGCACCGCGGCCCGCGCGATAGCGCCAGACGCTGCCGCGTCCGTCGGCAACGTCAGGAAGGACTCGATCGAGGGCTCCCATTTGTCCGGCATGTGGAAAGCCCATGCGGCGTCATCCCAAACGGCGACCAGTTCCAGGTTGGGGCGCCCGCGGGTTGCCAATTGAAATGTCACACGATCGCGGGGCTCCTCCAATCGGTTCGGCACGCACGTGAGCCTTGCACTCACCTCGCCTTGGTCGATTCGCTCTTCCAAATCGAGCTGAATCGCGGATAGGCAGCCCGTCTGTGCCGCTACGATCGTCATGTGCAAGGACTTAATCACTAGGGCCACGTCGGCCGCACTTGTGGTTTCACCGAGCTTTCGGCACTGCGCGGGGAACGCGTGCAGGGAGCGGTCGGGGGAGCCTCCGCCCCCGCGCAACACCACCGCGGCTTCGAGGCTGAGCTCGTTTGGGAGCCGGTTCATCTTGAGGTCTGGCGGTAGTTTGGTTTCGATCGCCAGCATGGGTCGATATCGGCTCAGCGCCTCCGTTGCGTCGAGCAGTTGGGCGCTTAATTCGTCGGCCATCACGTCGCGCGCTACAGCGAGAGCGGCGCGGATGCATGTCGTGCTGTCCTGATGGTTCCACCGCAAAACGGCGGGATCCCAGATCAGAACGGTCTCTACCCGCCCGATTGAGGATTCGCTTCCCAACAGCCTTATGGTGGCGGGGATGCTCGAGACGGGGTTACCTGGCATCACGGTGATTTCGGATTGGGGAAACAGGCCGGCGCGAAACGCGTCGTTGATGGTCGAGAAGCCCGATTTCTGCAGCGCGCCAAGCAGGTCGCTGAGCTTGTTGCGTAGCATCCCCGCGAGCATCCCATCGTCGTCACGGATTCGGCGCGATGTGGCGTCTATTTGAAAATGAAATCTAATCAGCGCGCCGGCGGCAATGCGTTCGCCGTCGGCGCTGCCGGCGCGCACGCGAACCTGGACCGCCCACGTACGATCTTCTTGTTCGTCCCCCTCTTGATCGTCTTCCATGCTCACGTCCAGCAACGCGGGGTCGACAAGCGATGAAAAATGTTCGCCCGCGAAGTCATGGACGAAGTCGCTGGCGGAGGCTTCGACGGCCCGGCGACGGACCGAAAGGCGATCTCTGGCTTGATCGGCCAGCCGAGATGTGCAGCGCTGCCGCAGCTCGCTCGCCTGGTGCTGGACCTCGTCGCCCAATGCCTCGGCCGGCGGCGTGTCTAATAGATCGAGCGCCTCTTGCCATTGCTCGTTCTTGACGGCCAGGTGGACACGCTCCAGCCAGGCTTCGATGTCTTTTTGCTGCTGCTCCTCGGCGTCGCGGCGCTTTCGATTGGCATCGATCCATACGGCCAACTGCTTCTCGTACCGGCCGATTTCGTCCAGCACATCGGCCGGCCAGGCCTCAAGGACCGGGCGATCGGACAACAAATCGGCAGCCCGCGCGTCCTCGTCATCATCCACGGCTTGCCGGACTCGCGCGCACCACGTTCTGGCGGTTCTCGCCTCTTCCTGATGTTGACGCTCGGTCTCGACCCGCCGGGAAAGCGCCTCCGCTTCCTCCAAGAGCCCATCAGGCCAGTGTTCAAGCGTGGGTCTAGCCTCGATGAGCTGCTCCACACGCTCCCAACGCAGTGCATTAACCGCCAATTGAAGTTGATCCGCCCACAAACGGGCAGCCGCGTGGTCCGATTCGACCGCGGCCAGCCGTTGTTGCTCAACGTTGCGGTCGTCTATTTTTCGTTGTACGGCCTCCGCCCGGGCGAGCGTCTGTTCGGGCCAATACTGCAAGGAGGGTCGATCGGACAGCAGGCCGGCGAGCGCGTCCCATTGCTCGTCAGCCAACGCGGCCTCGACCCCTTCGATCCACTTGGCCGCGATGCCCCGGTCCGCTTCCATGGCGCTCTGAGCCGCCGGCAAGGCTTCTTTCAACTGCTCCGACAGCGATCGTTGAAGTTCGGTCGCCCGGTGGTGCACTTGGGAGACCAGCGAATCGAACGGTTCCAGCTTCGCCACGCGATCAAGCAGCGCCTGCATCAGCTCGACCGTCGCAAACGGATTGCCCCCGTCGTGGTGTTGCCGTTGCGATTCTATTTCATCGAGTGTTTGAAGCGCGGCCATGCTCTTGATCACCAACTCCCGCATAGCGCGTGCTTTTTCAGCGAGGGCATCGGGCACGCCCTGCAAGGCCAACGCGCGCTGTAAGAGATCTTCGGCCTGGGACCAGGCATCGCCAGCCAGGGCGTTGTCGGCTTCATCGATTAGTAGTGCGGCTTGGGCATGCGATGCGAGCGCGTTGGCCCGCTGGACTACGTCCGCAGGCGCGTGCCGATTTTCCGCCAGGGCTAGAGCGGTACGTTGGACCTGATCCCAGCGTTCCTCCTTGGCGACCGCTTCTACGGAATCCAGTTCACGTCGAAGCGCGTCTGACTCATCTTCCGGTTCAATGTGCTCGGCCAGTGCGTTCGCGATTTCTCCTGCCGAGGGTCGGCTTTGCGGCAGGCGCGACAGCGCCTTGCTCATCAGATCGCACCACAAGCGAATGCCGGGATCCTCGGATGTCCTCAATTCAGACCTTCGGGCCTGGTTGTAGCGACCCATCGCCATGAATTCCGCTATTTCGACGCAGCGATGGCCCCCGGGCTCGTTCGATAGATACGGATGTTGATGTTCGGCGAGCAAGTGGAGTACAAACGCGCCGGAAATCACGTCGGACGCGGTCTCAAACGCGCTGAACTGGCGGCTTCCGTATTTTTCTGGATCGATGAATGCGCAAATGCGTCCGTCGTGTTCGAGCTCATCTCGATGCAGAACTTCCCATAATCCTGTGATGGTGGCGTCGGAAGCCGTCGAGACGTCAACGGCCAGGTCAACATAGGCCTCCTCCCCAAGCACGGAACAAACCGCGCCGGCGAAACCGAAGTCGGTTAGCTTGGGCGTTCCGTCGGGAGCAAAAAGAACGACACCGGGGCAAACGGCCCCATGCGCCAGGCCGTGTTCTTTGCCTTCTTCCAAGGCCGTTTGGAGCGCGCCAAAGACCGCAGCGGTCATCCGCAGTAGCTGTGCGGGTGGAACAACGGGGGCGTTGGGATCAAACAGCCCGCCAAGCCCCATGGCCATGGCCGGTTCGTGTTCGATGTAGCAGCCACACCCATCGTCGCATGGCAGGACCTCGCTCGTGAAGTTCAGCACGTTGGGGGATTGCTGCGCTACTTCTTGCTGGCGCTCGACGGCTTCGGCGATCAACGCCGTGAGTCGATTCCAGTCTCCGTCGCCGGTTTCGGAGGGCCTACGAAAGATGCGTCGAAAACTCTTTGGCATGGACTGCTTCAACCGATGGACTGCCTCAACAAGCGATCAACGATCATCCTGAGCCGATGGCTCCCGTCCCCGCGGCCGCAAGGCTAACCGCATCCTTCCGCCGGATCGAGGCCGAGCTCCCCCGTTCGGGGCGACCGTACACTTGCGCTCTAGACCGCAGGATGAACGGAAAGCTCTGCCGCGAGCAAGATCGCCGATACAACCGTGATAACGAAAATCAAAATGCTAACCCCCCAGATTGTTTTTGCGCTCTCGTGGAGGGCCACCTTTCGTCCCCGCCTCTTGGACAGTCGCGCGGTGACGAATCCGCAGACCCACGTCCAGTGCAGAATCAGGTGCAACAAGAGCATCAGGGTGAATACCACAAAGGCGAATGATTCAAAATCGCGCCATTGGGGGAAGGATGCGCCCCAAAGCGCCAAGCTGAAGGCCTCCGGCTCATTGGGAAAAACAATTTGGGTTACCAGCAGAATAGTTGCGAGCGTAACGAACGCGAGCGCAAGCGTGCAATCGACCCAGAAGTTAAGAGTGGAACGTGACACCTGTGAACAAATCTCCGGATTTCGTCCTATTTTCTTGGCAGACAAGGGGTTGCACGAGACGAAACCTGAACGCCCAGTATCGCATTCATGGTTTCAAATCGACCCGATGACCATAGCTCAACAAGGTAGGATCCTGCCGGGCATGGTGCCTACGTCGGTGCCCACGGCGCTGCGTAGGCGTGCCCATCTTACCAATAATGCTACGCTGCCGGATCCGCCTGCCGCCACCATGGACTGCTTGACGCAACGCCACGGCTGCTTCATATTAGCCAGCACAATGATCGTACCGCAATAGTAGAGTCCCCTTTTTGGGGGTCTGTCAATCGGTTCGAATTGAAACGCACAGGCTAAACTCGCAGATAGCGAGGAAACGCAACGTGCCCCATTCGTGAGTTGTTGAAGATGAGTCGTGACGCCAAGTATGCCGAGTTGAGCAAACACCGGGAAGCCGTGGCTCGCCTCGAGTCCGAATTGGCGGCCGATTCCGTTGCGCGCCCGACGTGGGCTCCCAAGGCTTACTATACGACGTATCACGTACTCGCGGGCATGGTGCTTGGACTGATCGGCGCGGCGTCGAGCTTGCTGTTCAACGTGATCGGAGCGGCCATGCTTGGCAAACACCCGCTCGAATTGGTCCGCGTCTATCTTACGTTTCCACTCGGCGAGGAAGCGCTTTCCCTCAACAGTGGATTTGCCATGGCCGCGGGATGCTGTCTTTACTTGGGGACCGGCATGTTTGGCGGAATTCCATTCCATCTCGTACTCAGCCGCTATTTCGCAGATGCCAAGCTCGCGGTTCGATTTGCCGTGGCAACCCTCATGGGCGTCGCGGTTTGGATCATCAATTATTATTGTCTGCTCGCCTGGTTGCAGCCGGCCCTGATCGGCGGAAACTGGATCGTTGAGCAGGTGCCGGTGCTGGTGGCGGTGCTCACGCACTTGGTGTTTGCCTGGACCCTGCTGCTGGTGGATCAGTGGGGGCGATTCGTGCCGCCGCCCACTTTGGCTGGGAAGGAGTCCCACGCGTGATTCGATCCCACGGGGCAATGCGGGTTACGATCGGTTTGTTTCTTACGGTGGTGGGTCTTGTTGCAGGCTGTGCCCCTGATGGTGACCGGGCCACTGGTAGCAATCGGGCGGGTGCCACCGCTCGCGCGAATGGCGGCGACCTCGACATGTCGCGTCCTTCCGAATTCGGTTTTCAAACGAGCGTGCGCACGTCTTTGGTCGAAGAGGGCAAGAGTGCCTACGCGATCTACTGCGTGGGTTGCCACGGCGCAAGCGGCGACGGCAACGGCAAAGCGGCGCGGTTTCTCCATCCCCGCCCTCGGAATTTCCAAAAGGCCAACTTCAAGTTCAGCTCCACCAGGGCCGGCCGGCTTCCCACGGATGAAGACCTTCGCCGGACGATCGTCAAAGGGCTGAAGGGCAGCGCCATGCCCGGCTGGGACATGATTCCCACGCGAACGGTTACCGCGCTGATTGCGTACATCAAGACGTTCTCGCCCAAATGGGAATCGCGATCGGCGGCGTCCGTCGTGCCGTTCGTCACCGATCCGTACCGATCCAAGAGCGACAAACGAGAAGCCATCGCCCGGGGCGAACAGCTTTACCATGGCTATGCGATTTGCTGGTCGTGTCATCCGTCCTATGTTTCCACCGAGCGGATCAACGAACACATGGTGTCCATGGAGAGCATGGCGCGAGAAGGGTTTCGGCCCGGCCTTCAGCATTCGGAGGGCAAGACCAATTCCGAGGGCGAGGTCATTTTTCCGCCGGATTTCACGCGTGATTTTGTGCGATCCGGCGCGCGGGTGGAGGATATTTATCGCTCCATTGCCGCGGGCATCACGGGGACGGCCATGCCGACGTGGATCGATTCGATCGAGCTTCCCAGTGAGCGGAACCCCGGTCAGCCGCTCGTGCAGCGAAGCGACGTGTGGGCGATTGCCTATTATGTGCAGAGCTTGATTCTACAGCGCCCCGCCAAGTTGATGCCTGGGGCATTCGAAGTGCGTCAGCGCACGCAGCGCATTTTGGCCGAAGGCGAAGTTCCGGTTTGGCCACCTGTGATGCCTGCGGGCGAGGAGATGGAAAGTGACGAAGACTTCGTTGAGGACTAGCCGATGACGACGATCGCCGCCAATCCATCCGCGCTCGAGGGCGAGATTCCTCCGTCGCATGAACTCGTGATCGAAAAGCTGGTGCTGTGGCATTTCCTGGCGTCGCTGACCTACTTGTTGATTGCCATGCTGGCGGGCCTGCTGTTTTCGATGCAGCTTCTGCAGAAATATCCGTTTCCCGATATGGAGCTGTTCTCCCCCGGTCGCTGGCGCATGGTTCACACCAATGGCGTGGCCTACGGTTTTATCGCCAACGCCTTCCTCGGCGCACTGCATTGGGCCATACCGCGCCTGACCCTGCGGCGCGTGCTCAGTGTCAAGCTGTCGTACTTCATCTTTTTCGCCTGGCAGGTGGTGGTCTTGTCGACGGTGGTCGGGCTTCTGATGGGCATGGCGCAGGCGGTGGAGTGGGGCGAAACGCCGATTTTCATCGATCCGTTGGCCATGGCCGGGCTGATTCTCGTGGCGATCAACTTCCTCGCTCCGATCGTCAAGTGCCCGGGGCCGATGTACGTGTCGATCTGGTATTTCATCTCCGCGTTTGTCTGGACCATCCTGGTTTACGGCATGGGCAATTACTTCCCGCAGTTTTTCGTGGGTGGTTCGGCGGCGGGGGCGATCGCCGGGCTGTTCATTCACGATCTGGTCGGTCTGTTCGTCACGTCGATCCGCTTGGGGATGGTGTATGTCCTCTGTGCGCATCTGCTACCAACG
>CAZYXP010000013.1:0-31107 GCA_964651325.1 uncultured Phycisphaeraceae bacterium | reverse complement strand
GGATCGACGTTCGAGGCGCCATCGATCGGGCTGGGATTGGCGGCCGGGCCGGGGGCCGCCGTGGGGGCACAAAACACCTTCGCCCAAAAACCTGCAAAAATACCACCCGAAAACCCCGCACTGCAGCCGACGTTAGGGTGGTAGTAGAAATCGGACGTGATTCCAAAGCCAGGATCGGCGGCGCTGCCGACGAGCCATCCCGCGCCGTTGCGGCTAAACGACAGGCCGATCCAAACGGATCGAGGGACCGCCACCGACGCAGTCGGCGCGATGCTCAGGGTATAAATGTTATCATCAGGGAAATTCGCCACGCCTTCGGTGCCCGGAATCAACACGCCGCCGTCTCCGGGGCAACCGTCGTACATGGCGTAATCCACAGAAAACGCGGCGCCCGTGCCGTCGCCACCGCCACCCACGCGGACCTCGTAGTGATCCAGAGTGCATCCGCACGTTGAAATGGTACGAAGATCGTCGGCGATGATTCGGTCCGCTCCGGGCGGAAACGTTAGCGTCGCGCCCGTGTTGCTGTACACGAGATCGACGACCACCGCTTCGGCCACGCCACCATCATCCGAGCCTTCGTTTTGCGCGCCCGACTGAGCCTCCACGGGGCGAATTACGTAATCAGTACCGTCTTGCGCGGGCACCGCCTCCGAAGCGGCAGGGGCTCCGGCTTGCCTCAGATCAACGGCCGCTACATGGCTAGTCTGAAGGGTGGCCATGACGAGTAGCACGCCGACCCATAGCAACGCGGGGATGCGCCGCCGAAACGAATTTGCCGTCGATGCAAGCGAATGCCAGTAAAGCTGCCGATTCTGACGGTCCATCGAGAATCTCCTCACGGTGTAGTACTTCGTAAACTTGATGTTCGGGAGCGCCCATCCCACGAGCCATGGCGCCGAATCGCGTCATGATCTGCCCAGTTTAGCGCCCCACGCTGAATCAACGGGTCGCGCCGGTCAGCCTTGTTGGTTTTGATGGAACGCACATTTTCTGCGAAGCGCAACGCCGCACACCTCCCCCGTGCGCGAAACGCGGCTATTCCTGAATGAATGACCCCTAGCGATGCGCGCACAGACCCCATGATACGCCTAAATCGACACCAATACCAGCGGAAAGCCGCCCAATATCACTCCATAAGCCCAGGGCATACGCGACCAGCCCTCGCCATCGCAGGGATGTCCAGCCGGTTATTATCGCCCCTACGGCCTGTGGGCCTCGCCGACACCATAGGCCATAGCATTCGACCACGCTACGGGCAAGGCACCGAGCAGCCGGTGTCCAGGTAGGTTCCACCCTGGAATGCAATCACCACCTGCAGAATGTCATCAAAATTAATGATTCGATCCGGCAGGCAGGGCCAGAGATCCAACACCTCGAGTGGTTGGATATTGAAAAAGCCCTGGAAGCCCAGGACGGTCAACTGAACGTCCGCCAACGTTACGACACCGTCGCCATCTGCGTCACCCCAGATAGCCGTTTGCGTTGACCCCGACACCGACGTAAAGGCACCGCACAACGCCTCGACCACGTAGGTCGAGTCGGGAACGACATCCAAATCCTCGACCACGATCGTCCCCCACACATCGATCAACTGGAATACCGGCGTGAGCGTCAACGAGCCATCCGCCGCGATGAACTTGCTCAGGCAAGGCCAGTCCGGCGATGTCACCCGCAGCGCCACGGCCCCCGGCGCGCCAAGGGGCAACGGCGTTACTTGCATCCGCCGTGAGCCCAGCGCGGACACAAGCGGCTTTTGCGCTACGGCGTCGCCTTCGCAAAGCCCATCGACGCACGCATCACCCCCTGTGCACAAGTCCGAATCATCACAGACCGTACCATTGGTCTCAAGGTTCGCAAGACAGCCACCGCCGCCGTCGCAGCTATCGGGATGGTCGCATTGCGAATCCGTGGGCGCGCCGCAGGCCGTGCCGACCGGCTCGAAATTGTCCAGGCATGTACTCGTCGCGTTGCATGTATCCGGATTGTCGCACTCTGTGTCCGCGGGATTCCCACACGGCGTGCCCACCGTCTGGGGCGGATGGGTACAAGCGCCCAGATCGCAGAAGTCTTGGCTACAGTCGTTGCCATCGTCGCTGCAAGCCGTGCCGGTTGCGACGTTGTTGACAAGGCACGCTCCTCCACCATCACAGGCATCCGGATTGTCGCATTCCGTCGTGGTAGGATCGCCGCAGGCCACCCCACTGATTTCGAAGTTGGCCAGGCACCCTCCGATTCCATCGCATGTATCCGGGTTGTCGCATTGCGTGTTGCTCGGATCACCACAGGGGAACCCGCTCAATTCCAAATTGGCACGACAACTCCCCACGCCATCGCACGTGTCGGGATTATCACATCCGGTGTCGATCGGACTGCCACACGGCACGGTGTCACCCTCGAAGTTGACCAAGCACGAACCGGCGCCGTTGCATGTATCGGGATTATCACACTCCGTATCAGCAGGATTGCCGCAGGCAAATCCGCCCGGCTCGAAGTTGGGCAGGCAGATGCCCGCCCCGTCGCAACTGTCGGGGTTGTCACATCCGGAATTCCCCGCATCGCCGCAGGCCGAGCCGACGGCGCTGTTCGGGTGGACACAGAGTCCGGTGCTGCATTGATCCGCCGTGCAGTCGTTGCCGTCGTCCGTGCACGCCAACCCGTCCGGCTGATGGTTCGGGTTGCAAGCGCCCACGCCGTCGCAGACGTCCGCATTGTCGCACTCGCTTGTGGCCGGATCACCGCAAAGTACACCCGTCGGAATGAAATTGACCAAGCAAAGGCCAAGCCCGTCGCAAGTGTCAGGGGCGTCGCACGCGGTGCTCGTCGTATCTCCGCAGGCCGTTCCGGACTTCAAGAATGGGTGTTCACACGCGCCATTGCCACAAAGATCGGCCGAGCAGTCGTTGCCGTCATCGCTGCAGGGTGTACCGTTCGGCTTGTGGTTGATTTCGCACGCCCCGTTTCCGTCGCACGAGTCGGCGCTGTCGCACTCCCCAAAAGCTGGATCGCCGCACAAACTACCTGCAGGCCGTGGCGAGAAACCGATGCTGTTTTGCTGCGGAATGCACGCCTCGCACTCGTTTAGCGGATTCGGCGCACCCGCAGGAATGCCAAGCCCGTCGATGACACAGCACGTCACCGTCGAGATGTTCAAGCTGATATCGCCGGAGTTGTTCAAGAACCCGGCCACGCGGATGAAATACGTTTGGCCAACTGCCGCATCAAACTCCAGGAACGAAAGCAACCCCGGCCCCGCGTCGTCGTCGCAGGCCAATTCCGGGCTGCCGCAGGCCCCGTACACGCTTAGCACCGTGTCGTTGGACGGTGTGAAGAGACTGCCAATCGTGTCCACCATGACGGGCCCCGTGCAGGAAGCCACATAGAAGAACCACACATCGTTGTTGGACACCGGCTGGCAGACAGCCTCGGCGTCGTCCGGCCCGCGATTGTCGTTGTTGGAGACGTTGGCTCCATCGAATACCTGAACCGCGTTGATGCAATCATCGTTGCAGGCCGGATCAAGCGTGCCCGCGCAAACGCCCAACGCACTGCAGACATCGGGCCCCGTGCAAACATCTCCATCGCTGCACGGGCTGTTTTCCGGTCTCAGCGTCCATGCGGTGGGGCTGGCCACCGAGTCGCAAATCTCGCAGTCGTTGGCAGGATTCAGCGCACCCTCGGCATGGCACACACCGTCAATCAGACAGTTCCCCGGAATCAGGACATTATCGCATGCCTGGGCCGGCTCGTTGCAGCTGTCGGCGGTGCAGGCAAGCCCGTCGCCGCAATCCAGCGGTACGCCGCCGCCACAAACGCCGCCGGCGCACGCCGCGCTGTCAGTGCAAAACGCGCCAATGTCGCAGGGGGTCCCATTGATTTCGTTGTTGGGTTGACATGTGCCGAATCCGTTGCAGGTATCAGGATCGGTACAAATGGTGTTGTCCGGATTGCCACATAGTGTGCCGGCCAGCAAAAGGTTCGGCAGACACGTTCCCGCGCCGTCGCAGGTGTCGGCGAGGTTGCAATCCGTGTTGAGTGGATCGCCGCAGAACGTTCCGACCGGTGACAGAGGATGGGAACAGACGCCGACCAAGCAAAC
The DNA here is from genome assembly GCA_964651325.1 of uncultured Phycisphaeraceae bacterium. GTDB lineage: Bacteria > Planctomycetota > Phycisphaerae > UBA1845 > UBA1845 > JADFOB01. The sequence continues at coordinate 27,008 of CAZYXP010000013.1, read as the reverse complement.
GTCATCGCGGCATTGGTTGCCGTCGTCCGTGCATGTCGCCCCATCTGGAAGACGGTTCGCGTCACAGATTCCGCCTCCATCGCACGTGTCGGGATTGTCGCATTCAGTGTTGGCCGGATTGCCGCACGCTGTGCCGCCGATGACAAAATTGCTCAGGCAAGACCCGGCCCCATCGCAAGAATCAGGGTTGTCGCATTGATTGCCGATCGGATTCCCGCAGGGCAGGCCGACCGGAGAGACGTTTGCAAGGCACGCGCCGACGCCATCACAGGTGTCGGGATTGTCGCACTCGGTATCGGCGGGGCTTCCGCAAGACGTCCCCAACGACTCGAGGTTGTCCAGGCACGTTCCCGCGCCGTCACAGGTATCCGCTCGATCGCAATCGGTGATCGTCGGATCGCCGCAGGCCACCCCGACTGGCTCAATATTGGCCAAACACACGCCGCCACCGTCGCATGTGTCCGCGTTGTTGCAATCCGTATTCGTCGGATCGCCGCACGCGGTTCCCGCAGGCTGAGCCCGATCCACGCACACACCCAACAAATCGCAGGTGTCCTGCGCGTCGCAGGCGCCTTGGGCGGGATTGCCGCAGACCGTACCGGCCGGGCGCGGCTGCTGGATCACCGCTCCACTGGCCGCATCGCAGACACCCACCGTGCATTCGTTCCCGTCGTCAATGATCGTCAGGCTTCCACTCACCGGATTGCAGCAGAAGAGGTTGGCGTCGAAATTCGGCGTATTCGAACAGGTGTCGTCCAGGTTGCAGACATCGGTGGTGCAGGCGTTGTTGTCGTTGCAGTCGGCGTTGCTCTGGCAAGCGATCGTAATGATCGCCGGCGTCGTCACCAGCGGCGTGACGTTCACCCCGCCCGAATCCAGCATGAACGTTTCGACTGAGGCGATCACAAACCCGATGGTAAATGTACCAATCGCGCCGGCGGGGACATTGACTTGCAGCGTCCCCCCGTAGCGATCCGTCCCAGGGAAAACAGGCGCTTGAGCGGGATTGAGTACGAGCGCACCGTACGCGTAGCTATCCGTCGATGTGTCCGCTGCGGCGATGCCCGCAAGACCGAAGAAGACATACTCTGGATTGGAAATATCGATGAGTTGGTCTGCGGGCAGCAAGACCGGCGACAGAATCCCTTGGTAGCCTGCTTCATCCACCCGAACCTGATAAGCTCCAAGAAAGCCATTGTGTTGTACGCACGGTCCGACGGCGCAATCCTGCGCGAGGACGCTGCACTGGGAACCGTTTGTGCAAGCTCCGACGTCGGGAATCTGAATCCAATTGTCGAGGCGCACCTCCAGCGTTACGACCTGACCGGGGCCATCCAGCACGATTTCATTGCCGGTGATGACGTGAAGTCCGGTGCTGCTGATCGGCTTGATGAAAAACTCCGCGCCCTGGGCATGGGACCATGCAGACCAGACCACGCAACAACCACAAAGAAACCCTACGCCTCGCTTGCTCATGGCTTTTCCTCTCCCAAATAAGATCACACGTGGGCGAATGAGAATATGTGAGCTACGATTCCCGTCTCCCCCTCCCCAAAGCTACCCGTGGTTCCACACAAGACTGAAACGAGACAAGATTCCCAAGGGCCCGCCGGGAATTCCATGCTCACGTGGCGGCAGAATCCGCGCGCGGCCGCCACGTATCGCCCCTCTACGCCATACATCGCCCCGGTCCCTTGAATTAGAAACGAAATCCGCTCGACAAACCGGAAGCAAAAATCATCCTTTTCCCATTTTACCGACAGGTTAGGGGGAAACCAAGGTAATCTCGGCCTTTTTTTTCGGTCCCAACGGTCCATCGCGGACTGATACGCTTCGCAGCAGATTCTAGTGCGCGTCAGGCGCCGGCTAGGTTGCGCCAATGCCGAGCGGTTGAGAGCATGACTCTCTTGATAGGAGCCAGACATCGACCAAGCCTGCATAGAAAGCTGGAACAAGCGGCCCCCAGAATGCCCAAGAAGCCTGCACCAAAACCAGCTGGCTAGCGCACGAATCCTAAATGAGAATCGTATTACGCCTGCCGCCTAAGTCAGGATTCTACCGGGGCACCCGTCGTGGGTTGGGTTACGTGGCATACACAATATGTAGGGGCCGGTCGCAAGGGGACGACCAGCACTTGGCTGGAATCGTACGTCGAATCCGTGGGCATGGGGCTAGCAGCGGTTAACCGGCTTCGAGTTCGCCTATTCGTTTAACGTACTTTTGTGCGTAGGTTTCCGATTCGCGGCCGTTGATGGCGTTTCTGTATGCCTCGAGGGCATCGGCCAGGTAGTCTTGATGGCCCAGCAAGGCAAGGAGATCGTTGGCGCCAGCTAGCTGGGCGACGAAAGTCCAGTGCTTGCCGGCGTTGCGGTGCGCCTGTTTGATGTCCGTCACCGCAGATTCTATTGCGGCAACGGCCGCGTCGTGCGCTTCGTTGGACTTGGCTTTCTCGGCATCGGCGTCCGCCTGTGTGAGCGCCAACGTCTGGGCGGCCGATGCAAGAAGTTCGGCACTTTGGCCGCATGCCGTGAACCGGACATGGTAGATCCACGCCTTGGCTAGCTCGCAATCGGCGTGTTGCGCGGTGATGTGGCCACCCATCCATCCCGATCCCGCGCGCTTGGCGAACGCCGAGTTTTGTTTTGCTTCCGGGCTGAGGGATTGCGCTACTGAGCCCGCGTCGCGGACCCAGGTTTGCGCCGCCGTGGAGGCCTCGCGGAACGCGGAACCGGCGTTGTCAAAGAGCGCAATCGCGGCGTCTTCCATGTCAAACGCCTCGGCTTCCAGGGTGGCCAGGGCGTCGTAGAGTTCGCCCGCACTACGGATAAGCCCGTCGAGCTTGGTGGCCAGATGATTCTGCTCGGCCTCGCGAATGGTCTTGATCGCCTCGAGTTCCTGCAAGTCCTGTCGCAATCGGTCCAACAGATTCGTGTGATGTTCCGATCTTTCCGCCAACACCGCCACAATGTCCTGGTAATGCGTGATCCCGTATTCCGTAGTCAGGTTGTCGCTCGAACCGCCTTCCATGAATCTGCCGCGCAGCAGGTCGCCGCTTCGATCGATGCGGGCTTTGGGGTATTGGCCGAATTGCAGTGAGGCGACCTCGCGATCTGCAGCTCGGAAAAGGCGATCCTGGGCGAGTAAGGCCTCGCCGAAGGCGTCTCCGCCTTGGGGGTTTTCAAAATCTACGCCCTCGCGGCGGATGGAGTCCATCTTCGCCAGGGCCGCTGCGACGCGGGCTTGGGCGGACATCAGCCGTTGGGCAAGCTGGGCCACTTCGGATTCCGCCTGGCGTTTCCGGGCGTTCACGTCCGCCAACGCTTCCGTCAAGCCTGCGATACGATCCCCAAGGGATGCCGTGAGGCTGTCCACATCGTCACTCCCCAGCCCCTCAATCTCGCGGCGAAGGTGAGCGGCACGACCGGCCAACAGGGCGAGGCGTTGCTTTTTTCGGGCGGCGGCCTTGCGTCGCGATCCGGCGCGAATACGCTGCGAACGTCCCTGATGGTAATAGATCACACCCTTGAGGCGATTGGCTTCCGCGAAGGATCGACCGGAAACGTCTCCGGCTTGTACCGCCAACGCGGTGTTGATTGCGTTCATCGCTTCGCCCAAGAGCTGATCGTTTTGGGCCAGGATCGCGTCGCGAGCGTGAATTCCCTCTTCTACCTGCCCTGCAAGATTGCCGTAGCTTGCCTTCGCGCTCCGAGGTGGGGCGGGAAGAGCGTAATCGTTAGGTTCGTAGGTGGCCCAGTGGTCGACATGGTGCGCTTGGTATTCGTCGGTCGCTACTTCGAGCAGTTCGCCGGCGTCTTCGATATCGACATCGACATCCGCTTCGGCGAGATCATCGAGCAAGAGAGATTTTTGCACGATCTGGTGATTGAATTCCGTAAGCAGACGGCGAGCTCGCTCCACGGCGACGGTGACTTGCGACTGGGCGCTCTGCCGGGGCGATTGAAGCGTGGGCAATGCCAACCAGCCGGCCGCGCTCGCCGCCAGCCCGCCCATCAAAACGATTCCTGGGATTGTCTTCTGATTCACCTGCTGCTCCCCAATAACTAAATGGCCCGCAAAGGGAGCCTGCTCATCGCCCTTATCGATAGCCCTTGAGCGGGCCAATCGATTCTATTTCCGCGGCAGCAAGACCTAAAAACCAGCGAAGTTCGCCGAGATCGGAATGCCAACAGTCTTGCCGTCCGCAACGATGGACCGCCGCCGCGTCGCTCACTACATCCGAACGACGCCCGTTTCCATGATTCCCGCGCCGGTCGATCGAAGCAACCGCGGAGTCAGGTTCTTGGCTGCTTGATACGCCTCCATCGCCCGCTCGACCGCCCCCATGGCCTCGTCCGTGTCGCGCATGAGCACGCCTACCACGCCGCCGCAGCCTTGGCCCGTGATCTTCGCTCCGAAGATGCCGGCCTGTTGGCCATGCTTTCGAAGCAGATTCACCATTAGGTCCGTCTCGATACCTCCCAAACCGCACCGCTGACCGTAGCTCCAGTGCGAGGCATACATGAGCTCGCCCGCGGCCGCCAGGGATTGCCCGTCATCTGAAACGCGCGCCGCGCGCGTGAGGTATTGCACGAATTGCATGGCTCGATCATGCTCATATACATGATGCTCCGTTCTGGAGCGAACCTTATAGACGAAGGACGGATCCACCGGGCCGAACAAAACGTCGGGCTCGCCAAACCGATCGGTGAACGCTCCGCCAGTGATCTTCGTTGGAATACGGTCGCGAAACCGCTCAACGAAATCGGATACGGAGATGCGCGACAGGTAGCCGTCCCAAGTTGCGTTTCCCAAGCCGGCGTGGGCTATGATGCGGCCGATCAACTCGCGGCCCATGGCTGTGGCCATGCGCGTCTGTCGCTGTTTTTCTTCTAGTTGATCGGAAACGACGCCCACATCGATGCCGAGCACCGCCACGTGAGGCTCAAGCTTGGCGCTGCCCGCGGGGGCGCAGGGATCGCCGCGCACCTGCGTCACGTGGCCGTTGCGGCCGCACATGGCGCTGACCACGTCCGCCTCGCTGATGAGGCATCTGCCTGAAGAGGCGGCAACAGATCGCGCCATCTCGATTGCGGACTCGATGTCGAGTGCTACGTCAAATGCACTTGTCACGGCGGCGGCGGTCGCGGCGCACGCCGCTGCGAGCACGCCGACATCACCCGGTCCGTGAACCTCGCCGCCGACGGCGATCGATACGCCGGAGGCCAGGTCGTTCAACACGCCGGCCGACATCAAAGCCAACAACGTTTCCAGGGCGGTCGAGACGAAATCGTGGCGGCCGGATGTGAGCTGCTCCAACTCAGTGCGTGCGTCTGGTTCGCCAGCGGCGCATGCGGCCAACAGGTTGCCTTCAACGGTCAACGTCGCGGCGCCGTTTTTCGCGCCTGAATCCACCAATGAGATCGCCACGCGGTCGTCGTCGCGTCGCTGACACACCACAAAGACGGCGGGCTCGAGCGGAACACTTAACGCCAGGGCGCCAGCCTGCCACGCGCTGCCTCCCATGAGGTCGAGCCGCGTCGGAGCCTTGGCGACAAACCGATCCGCGGTTGACTCGAGCGAGGCCAGCGCTGCGCGGACCACGGGCGAAGCGGAGAGGTCCGCGATCGGAGACACGCCACCGGCACTTGACGGCGCGGCCGTTCCCGTCCGGTGGATCGAGATGTTTTGCTTCACTGCCATATTCGTCGTACCAAACCGGCCCGATTTAACAGGCTTCGGCAAGAACAGACTCGTCCACGAGAATCGGCGTTCCCTTTCCTGCGCCAACGGCAATGGCATCGGAAGGCCTCGCGTCTATCTCAACCAGCGAGCTGTCCCGCCGCAGAATGAGTTTTGCAAAAAAAGTGGAATTCCGCAACTCGCTGATGACGATTTGTTCCAACGTGCATCCGAGCGTTTCAAAAAGCTGTACGATTAGATCGTGCGTCATGGGGCGAGGAACCTCAATGCCCTTGGTGCGGCGATCGATGGCGTATGCTTCGTTAAGCCCGATCAGGATCGGAAACGCACGGTCGCCGCTGATCTCGCTAAGCACGATCATCGACATCTTCTCGTCGTTCGAGTCGACGATGACAATTCGCGCCAGGGCCATCGGAACAAGCATGCCTTAGCTTTCCCTTTCCGTTGGAAACGAAAACCCGCGTTGCCGCTGCGGAGCGATAAGCCTACACGAACCGCATTCGATTGACCAGATCACCCGCTAGCCCGCGTAGCGCGACCCCTGAATTCCGATTTAGGTATTGCAATAGGAGTGGCTCGCATTCTTGCTCCTGATGCACGCTCTTTGTTAGCGATCCCGAGATTCAAGTGAGGATCGAAGTTTTTTTAACTCTTTGGGGTCCATCGCAACGCTGTGATCCTCGGTCGGGAACCCTCCACTTCGCACATCTTCGTCGTAACCGCGAAACGCCGCTAAAAATGTATCCCGCGCCGACGCGTACTTCTTCGCCGAGCGCGGTGGATGTCCCGAGCCGAACCCCAACATGTCGTGCATGACCAGGACCTGCCCATCAACGTGCGGCCCGCTACAGATGCCGATCACCGGAAGCGGGGTCGATGCCGCGATGATCTCGGCCACCTCTGTAGGCACGGCCTCTAGCAGCAGGGCGATCGCTCCTGCTGATTCCATGATCTTGGCGTCTTCGATTATGTGACGGGCATCGTCCGCCTGTTTGCCTTGTAGTCGATAGCCGCCGACACTTTGGATCGATTGCGGGCGAAGTCCTAGGTGGGCCATCACCGGAATCGTCGCCGCGCTCATCGCCTCGACCGTTCCCACCAGGCGGCGATCCACCTCGACTTTCACGCAATCGCAACCGCCATCGGCCATGTACTTGCCCGCGTTGCGAATCGCCTCCTCGGCACAGACTTGGTAGGAAAGATACGGCATGTCCCCAACGAGGTAAGTCGATGGCGCGCCGCGGCGCACCGCGGCCGCGAGCACGACCAAATGCTCGATCGTCGCCGGCAGCGTCGTGGAATGGCCGAGGCAAACCTCGGCATACGTATCTCCGACCAACAGCGTTTCAATGCCCGCCTCTTCCATGAGCAAGGCGCACGTGTAGTCGTAGCAAGTCAGCATGGAGAACTTCCCACGCTCCCGCTTACGCGATCGAAGGGTGTTGATGGTTGTCTTAACGCGCTGCACCATGGGGTATCAGGATAGGCCCAAAGCCAGCTTCTGACAAGCTACCCGCGGGATCGCCAATCTTCTGAATGACCAGGACTTGCGGCGCCAACCCGGCGAATCAATTCCGCCGGATGGTTTCGCAATGGGGGGTTGACCGTGCCCCGAAAACCGGCACAATAGTCTCATTCCCGTCCCTCAGGATGGGTTTCTTGCAGGACCACCACCGGATGGCCCGTCAAGTGCTGGAAATCATTGAATCCAGCCAAGTGGCAGGCCCCGGGTTAGCTAACGAAGAAAGGGTGCCCATGGGTATTCATCGCAGCGCCATACGACGCCGCGATCGCGAAGACGCGGCCGCAACCAAGATCGTCAATCGCGATCGTAAGGATAAAGAACGCATCCGCCGCCGCGCGCGGATGATCGCCACAATCAAGGCCGCGCCCATGCCCTACACGGCCCAAGTCATGAGTTGGCTGAGCCGCGAAATCGGTAAGCCCACCACCAAGATCACGCAGGAAGATATCACGGCCGCGATCAGTTAGCGATTGGCGGATATCGGTCGTTGGCGCATGTCGGCGATCCGAATGCCTCCCCTCCTAGGCAATTCGGGCATCCTAGACAATCAGCGGATTGGTCGCGGTATCATGCCGCTGGATTGCGGTGTGCGCCGGCGCGTGCGCGGCCCCGTGTTCCACACCGTCGAGCATTTCCTGAGCGGTCAAGGGGCGCCCTGTTTCCATCATGCGCCGGAAGGCATCGAACAGATAGCTCGCGTCGTGCGGCCCTGGGGACGCTTCTGGGTGATATTGGACCGCGAAGATCGGCAATTCTCGGTGCGCAAAGCCCTCAACCGTATCATCGTTCAGGTTGATGTGCGTTATGGCGCAGCCGGAAGCGGCCAAGGAGTCTGGCTCAATGGCAAAGCCATGATTCTGTGCCGTGATTTCGATCCGCTCAATCAAGAGATTCTTAACGGGGTGATTCGCCCCACGATGGCCAAATTTGAGTTTGAACGTCTCGGCACCAAGCGCCAGGCCCAGCAATTGATGGCCAAGGCAGATCCCAAAAAGCGGCACCTTGCCGACGAGGCCTGCCAGCAACTCAATCGCATACGAAACCGCGGCCGGATCACCGGGACCATTGCTGACGAACACGCCCCGGGGCTCGCGCGCCATAATCGCCTCAGCGGAGACTGTCGGCGGCACGACCCATACGTCGCATCCGACATCGACCAGATAACGCAAGATATTCCGCTTCATCCCGCAATCGATCGCCACAACCGGTAGGCGATCTGCGCTGGCGCTACTTGAGCCGCGGCGCGGAGAAAACGCGTCTTCAAATCCGGCCGTCCACTCAAACGCCTCCTTCGGTGCGACGTCTTGCACGAGGTCGGCCCCGACCATGGACGGTGCTTGCTTGGCCAGTTCGACGCAGCGGGCCGGATCGCTGACCTCGGTCGTGATGACCGCCCGCATCGATCCGCTCACGCGGAGTCGTTTGGTCAGCGCGCGCGTATCCACGCCTTGAATCCCGACAACATCGTGCTCGCAAAGGTATTCCGCCAGCCCCATCGTCGCGCGGGCGTTGCTGTATTGTCCGGCAAGTTCTTTAATCACGAAGCCATTCAGGTAGGGGCGCTGCGATTCAACATCCTCGGCGTTGACGCCGTAGTTGCCGATCAGCGGGCTGGTCATGGTTACGATCTGCCCGCAATAGGATGGATCGGTGAGGATTTCCTGGTACCCGGCCATGGACGTGTTGAAGACGGCCTCGCCGGTTCGCGTGCCGTGCGCACCAAACGCCTGACCGACGAAGACAGTGCCGTCTTCTAACGCAAGCCAGCAAGGAGCAGGGGATGGTTCGGGGTGCATGCGGGCTAGGGTAGCGTTGGCGGTGGCGCGTGTCCAACCGGTGTGGCGACCGCATACGCGCTTTAGGGGGGCATTGAGCTTGCCCCGGTTGCGAAGAGGATGTAGGCGGGATGTCCGCGTTAGACCTCGCTGGCGAAATGGATAGGCCGCGTTAGCAGAGCGACGCGTAGATCATCAACGCGAGAAATCCGATCCGAACCTTTTGCCGCATGAACTCAACTAGCACTACCCACGACATCGCTTCCTACCTCCTCGCTTTGGGCCATGGTCCCATTCTAGGGGGAGCCCGGTCTTGGCAAAACCCCCGGCAACGCTGCCCGTGGTTTCCGCGATTCAGGTAGCAATCGCGCGTCCACGCCGTGGAGGCCTGCTGGCAACACGTGACGGGCCGATAATCTTGCGGCAGACGGAGTTCTCAGCAGGTCGGTGATGGCGTTGCAGGGCTTGTGAGGGATATTCCGACTGCGCCGGTCATGTGGCCAGTGGTATGCGGGACCACACATTGAATCTTTACACCGATCGGTCGCATCGATCTTGGATGGGTTCGTAACCGGCTTGCTTTGGCGGAGGTCGCCCCATCTCAGAGCCGCTGGCGCTAGCCGGCGAACCATCCGTTCAGCACGGCGTGCCCCGGCCTGCGGACCCTCCGGCGAGGGCGGTCATCGGGCACGCGCCCGGTGTTCGGAATCTATGCCACCGACAGAGACCCGCCGCGCGAATTACGGGCAGGCTTGTGGCTGCGGGTAGGGATAGCCCGCTCCGGTAAACGCCTGGGCGGCGAGTTGTATGTCGGAGAAGTTGATCACGCCGTTGGGCGTGGTGTCGCCCAAGTCCACCCATGTCATCGGTGGTGAGCCCATTGCCTGGAAACCGAGTACGATCGCCTGGATGTCCGTTATGTTCACGATGCTGTCGGGCGGTTGCCATTCATCGAATAGGTCTATTCCCGCCGTGACGTCTCCCCAAACGGCGACGGTGGCTACGGTCGTCGCAACGGAATAAGCGGACTCGTTGGCCGGGTCGGCCAGTTCTCGAATGCCCTGGACGATATACGATTGCTGGGGTGCTACATCGGCGTCGCCCACATTGATCATCGCTGTGCCCCAATCGCGATAGACGGGCGTACACTGCAAGCGTGCCAGTCCTTCGGCATTGGGGACGCCGACCCATTTGAGGAATGCGGGGTGATTCACGCATTTGACACGGAGCGCCTGTACCACAGGATTGCCGTCGGGTACGGTGCCTCCGGCCACGAACGCGAGGTAGCGATTCTTGGGGGTAACCTCCGCGACGGGCGACGCCGGCGGATCGCAAACATTGGGCCCGCTGCTGGCGCAAACGCCGCCGGCACAGGCGTCGTTGGTGGTACACGGGTCGCCGTCTTCGCAGGATAGCCCATCGGGAACGGGCTCCGCAGTGCACTGACCATCGGCCAAGTTGCACACGCCGAGGTTGCACGGGTCGTTGAGTTCGCTGCAATCGAGCTGCGACCCCACGCATTGTCCGGCCGCGTCGCACGCATCGCCGATCGTGCATAGATTGTTGTCGCTGCAGGGGCCGCCGAGATTGGCGGGCTGCGTCTGGCACGTGCCGGTCAAAGAATTGCAGACGCCGATGTGGCACACGTCGTCGAGTCCGGAGCAGTCGAGGGGGATGCCCGCGCAGGTGCCGGCACCGTCGCACTGGTCCAGATCGGTACAGATCGTGCCATCGCTGCACGGGGTTCCGGCCGCGTGGTGGATCGGCTCGCAGAAGCCCGACGCAGGGTTGCATGCGCCCTCGGTGCAGGGCCCGTCGAGATTGCTGCAATCCGCCGGCGTGCCCGCACAAGAGCCGCCCACGTCGCATACATCGTTCGTGGTGCAGGCCGCCGCATCGTCACATGACGTTCCCGCCGGCGCGGGTTCTGCGAAGCAGACGCCGGTGACCACGTTGCAGGCTCCGATAGCGCATTGGCCGTCCATGCCTGAACAATCCCGGATCGTGTTGGTGCAGATGCCGGCGACGCATTCATCGATCGTGCAGGGGTTGCCATCGATACAGTCTGCCCCGGTGAGACATCCCTGGACGCATTGTGTGATTTCGACCGCGTCGATGCCCGCCTCGAACACGCTCTGCGGATTCAGGTCGGTGGCGGAAAACCGCAATTGCATTTGCTGCGTAAGGGGCAGGATGGCCGCCAGATCCACCGTTTCGACCAGCCAGGCCTCGTTGTCGGTGGAATAGGATGCGATCGAGACCCAGGTTGCGCCTCCATCGTTGGAAGCTTCGACATCTAGGAAGTCACTGCTCACGCCTGTCGTTCCGATCCAGTAGGCATAGGTCAACGTCACATCGCCGATTGAAAGATCGTAGATCGGAGAAAGCAACCGGGTGGGTCCGCCATCGACGTCGCTATTGCCATCGACGTTGTCGGTCAGATAGCACGCTCCCGTGCCATCGTAGTCGGTCGGAGGGTCCTGGCGGTCTCCTCCGCCGATCGGAATGCCCCAGGTCCAGGGTCCATCGATCAGGCCGGCCTCATTCACAACTGTCCAGCCTGGGTCAGTATCGAAGTGTTGATTCTCCGCGATGACATCTCCGGCGTTGGGGCAGATGTCGCAGTCATCGGGAATGCCGTCGCCGTCGGCGTCCAGCCCGTCGTCGAATCCAGGGCAAAGGTCACAGGCGTCGGGTACGCCGTCGAAGTCCGAGTCCAGGTCGCATTCATCGGGCACACCGTTGCCGTCGCAATCCTGGCTGGACCCATCGCTGATGTCACACGCGTCTGGTAGGGTATTGTTGTTGCAGTCGGGGTCGCATTCGTCCGGTATGGTGTTGAGGTCGCAGTCGAGCGAGTTGCCGCAGGTGCCTGGTACGCAGGGGCCGGCGGCGCAATCCAATTCGCAGGCATCGGTGATTCCGTCACCGTCGCAATCGGGCGGGCCTTGAATCGGGCCGACCGTTGATCCGGAAACGGAAGACGGAAGTCCGGGCTCAAAAAGGCCCAGTGTCACGCTTGTGGTGTCTGGGCTCGCATTGGTATCAAACCGGAAGTTGTAGAGCGTCCCCCATCGAAGCGGGTTGCCCGTGGTGGTCCAATCGATGCTTTGGATGCCGACGGTGGCGGTCCATGGGTCGTTGTTGAAGGGCTCGCCGTGGGATTGCACGGCATGGAAACCGATGTTGTTCACGACAGCCCCGGCGGCCAGCGGCACGGAAAACGAGCTTACCTTGCGGTCCATGTCTACGTTGTACAAGGCGTATTCATAGCGCCACATACCGCCCCCGAGGCCCGTCGCCTTGGCTCCGAGGATACATCGACCGTCGGGCGAAACAAACTCGACGACCGGAAGTTCCTGGGCGATCGTGGTAAACGTGGCCCCCGGCCATGAAAGAATCGCGGGGCCGTCGGTCGGTGATGAGCCCGATCCACTCATCCCAAAGCTCCACGTGCCCCCCGGCGCACCGACGATGGTAATGACCTTGTGCGAGATGCTGTTCATGACGTTGACGTCGTCGAGACAAACGTAGTACCCCTCAGCGAGGTAGGATGCCCCGGCGTTGAGGGTCTGGTTGAGATCGTCGTCATGAACCTGCAAACGGTGGTCTATGGCGTTGTGGGAATGGGAATTGCTCAGATGCGAACCGGGGTACGTGTAGCTGCCCGTCCAGGGATCAACCTCATACCGCGGGCCGAGATAGGTCCTGTTGGCATTGAGCCCGGCACCGTAGGTGTCCGTACACCCAACGCCCAGGGTCGTGCAGCCGGTGCCCTGGCACGAGGTTGTACACTGCGAGCTGTCCAGCGCGCAAAACGCGTGTTTCACCCAGGATTGCCCGATCTGTTCGAAGCGATCATCTTTGATGCGATAAACGTTACCCACGATGAAGGGATGCCGCTCATCGGGGTTTTGAAACCACAGCAAGGGCGCGTCGCCGACATTCCAGGATGTTGTGGCCAATCCCAGCCCCACAACACTTCCAAGCCGACCGAACTGCGTCAGGCCGAAGAGCTGGCAGAACTTCATGTCCGGGCCAACGACGGCCGCGGAGGCGGTGCCGCCGCCCACATCGGTTGTCTGGCCCAAAACAGGCTCGTCGCCGCCGACCCATTCAACGTCTGCGTCGAGCTGCAACTGCCCGATCGATACACCTGCAAGCCGCTCCAACCCCATGGAACGGGCCGTGGCCGGCGTGAGGACCACGCCGTGGGCAAAAAGCGTCATGCGTTTCTGCGCCGCATCGACCACCGCCTTGACGCCTCTAAGCTCGTACGACAAGGCTCCGGCGCTTGTGCTGCCGGCCAGCGCCCGATCTGCGCCTATCAGATCCTCCGCCGCAATGGATAGATCCGCCGTTGTGAATCCACCGTTTTCGGTCGCAAGAAGAATGCCGTCGCGTAGCCGGAAGCTGCGTCCTCGAATCAGGACCTCGCCGTTGTCGGTCAACTCGACAAGCATGCTCGTATCAGGATCGATCAGGTATTGCGGGCTTGCATGATCGTCCGCGTTTAAGGACTGCGAAGGATCGATCTCGACGCCAAGGTCTGATAGCTCATTGTATGCGGGGAAAAGGGTAATCGTCGAGTCGCGTACCTGCCAGACCTGTTGCGCGAACGCGCTCTGTAGCCCCAAGGTCATCGCGACGAGCGCCGCAAGCAGCGGGCACAACCCGATGCGATGCCCGCTCGTCTTCGTATTGTTGTGTCTGTCTGTTACGCGGGCCCCTGCGTAGATTCGCATTGTGTACCTTTCCCCATCATGCCGCCCGGCGTGTGGACCGGTGGCCGGCCAAGTAAGCGTAATGTGGTGCGCGTACGCACCCCCTCCTGGATCAATCCGCCCCATCGAGTGCGGGATTATAACAACGACGCCGGCCGAATTCAAGGGTTGGCGGTTTGCCGTACCATTCCAGGGATCGCAAGCGGCTTGTTTTTCGGACGTTGGGCGAGCCCGACCATCGTGGCGCCGGAATGGACGGCGAGTTTGGATCGGTCACGCGTCGAAAGCAGGTAGGGCGTGGGCATGGTCCCGCGGCTCGACTGAGCCTCCTCTGTTCCTCTCGAGCAAGCTGCCGGAAGGCTACCTGGCAGCACGAACTGCAGCCGGCGCGAACCCATACCATCGCGCGTGCCGGAATTACCGTCAAGATTGCTGGGATTGTCATCAGCCGGACCGGCATCGACCCTATCTGTCTGACCTGCGTTCCCGTGGGACATTGACGCCATCGAATAGTTGCGACAAGATCATAAAATGAAGGGAAGGCGCATGAACGATCAAGTTAGTCCTCGGCAAGAACACGACAGCATTTCTACCTCACGGCTCCATCGGTTCAAACCCAATCCGGATTGGTTTGCAAAAGAGCCGCATGGAATCCACGGGATTGGTCATGAGGCGCGCGTCGTGATTTGGGGGCAAGTTCTCTCGGTGCTCGTTGCCGACGAGGGAATGACAGTGGATGCCGATGCGATCGGATGGGCGGCTGCCATTCACGATACCCAACGATGGGATGACGGTGGCGATCCTGGGCACGGGGCGCGGGCCGCGAAGTGGATTCGAAAGAACCCGCGAATTCTTCCGCGGGAGGTCAATCTTGAAACGGTGGCGTATCTTTGCAAGTGGCATTTCCCTTCGGATCACATGGCTCCGGAAATGACGCCGGAACTGATGGTGTTCAAAGACGCAGACGCCCTGGACCGATGGCGCATCGGTGATCTCGACTCACGATACTTTCGTACCGCGGCGGCAGGTACGTTGTTGACAGAAAGTGAAGCCCTATGGCGAGCGACGTGTGACTGTCTCGATCCAAACGCGATGTTTTCCAGAGTAACAAGCGCGTTCGACGCCTTGCGGAAAGATTCCCCTCGGTTCGCCGCTTCGCGATCAGCTTCCGCAAGCGCCATGCCTCAAGACGCCGCATCCCGAGAAGCACCAAGACCGTCGGAGGGAACGACGGGTTCTTGATTGAAGCCGTCAAGCATGCTTGGGGATTGTGTTGCCATGGCCACCCGAGGCGAGTGTAGGATTCGACTGCGCACTTACCGAGATTCCGGCGCGCACAAGATGAGGCCGCTAAAGGGCGCGGGCTCCGGGTCCAAAGCGAGTTGGGCCGCACGACCCGCTTCAATCTTCCTCAATCCGCTCCGTGGCGACAAGATCGTCGTAGGTCTCGCGGCGTCGGATGAGCCGGCACGACGTGCCATCCACCAGCACTTCTGCGGGCCGACACCGCGAGTTGTATTGACTCCCCATCACCGATCCGTAGGCACCGGCCGAGAAAACACAGATCAGATCGCCTCGCGATAGGGGCGGCAGGGTTCGACCCTTGGCCAGAAAATCTCCGCTTTCACATACTGGGCCGACGATGTCCACCAACTGGGATCGCTTGGGTTTTTCGTCGATGCTGCGCGAGCCGGGAATCTGTCCAAACGCCGGCTCGACCGGCCATGCAAAATGGAATGCGCCGTAGAGCGCCGGCCGTAGCAGCTCGGTCATGGCCGCGTCTACGATGACGAATTCTCGATCGCCCGACGCCTTGGTGTACAACACCCGCGTCAGCAGCACGCCCGCATTGGCCGTAATGCTGCGGCCCGGCTCCATGAGGATTTCCAGCCCGCGATCGGCCAGCAATGGAACGATGGCTCGGGCGTATTCCGCGGCCGCGGGCGCCTCTGAGCCTTCGTAGTGGGCGCCGAACCCGCCGCCGATGTTGACCGCTCTTACGGTGTGACCGTCCGCACGGAGTTGATCGATCAAGGCGAGCGTCTTTTGGATCGATTCCACGTAGGGTTCGATCGTATTGACCGGGGAACCGAGATGCACATGGATGGCGGCAAGGTCGAGCCCGCTTCGGCCGCGGAATGCGTCGAACACCGCGCGGGCCCGATCCAAGTCTATGCCGAATTTTGTCTCGCGCTTGCCGGTCGTGGTGTAGACGTGCGTCTTGGGATCGACGTCGGGATTGACGCGAAGCGCCGCCGCCGCCACCTTGTCCATCGACGTCGCGATTGTGGCCAGGTTTTCCAGTTCTTGCTCGGATTCGACGTTGAACCAGGCAATTCCGGCGCTCAGGGCAGCCCGCAATTCAGCGTCTGTCTTGCCGACGCCCGCGAATACCGCCCGTGACGCATCGACGCCGGCCTCCAACGCACGCGAGAGTTCCCCGCCGCTGACGATGTCGAAGGCCGAGCCTGCCGCGTTGAGCAGCCTGAGCATCGTCAGGTTGTGGCAGCTCTTGACCGAATAGCAAATCTTCGGATTCAGGGGCGCAAACGCCGCGGCCATCCGTTCGTAGTGATCCAGCAGTGTGGCTTGTGAATAGACATAGAGCGGCGTTCCGAACTCCTCGGCCAGCGAATGCGTCTCAACCGATTCGCATCGCAGCGCGCCGTCAACGTATCGAAAATGATCCATGCGTTTCTCGTCCGTTAAACCCTTCGCAGCTTTATCACCGTTTCTTCGCGCAGGCTTTTTGCCTGCAGCTTTCTCCGCCGATTCTATCACGGCCCCGTTTGCTGGGGTGGGTGACACTTACGGCGGCTTGGGCACAGTTGTTTCCTGCAGCCTGAAGGGCTGCGCTATAGTAGCCGTGGGTCCGCCTGAGGTGGACCCACGGTCGCCTCGCCCCATTCTATTCGACCCTGAATGGGTCGTCTAAACGCCATGTTGTGCATCCTCCACTTATAGACGCACCCTTACAGGGTCGGCCGGTTGGGTGGCGGCGCGATCCGGGGGCGGCGCTACGCTTGCCCCCGGCTACTTTAGAGCAGGCCTTCAGCCTGCAATCACAGTCGCCGAGACCGTCATCCCCATTGCTTGTTTTGCGTCGCTCCATCCGTGTGGCATTGTCGCATTGGGTTACTATACTATCCGATTTGACCGGTGCGCAAACGGCGAAAGCACGCAGGAATCGGAGAATCCTTGAATGGATGAATGCATGGATGTGATCATCTATACCGACGGGGCGTGCAGCGGGAACCCCGGGCCCGGCGGTTGGGCAGCCATCTTGAAGCACCCCAGTACGGGCAAGATCAAGAAGCTCGCCGGCGGGCAGTGGGATACGACAAACAACCGCATGGAACTAACCGGCCCGATTGAAGCGCTCAAGGCGCTTGACGAGTCTCGCCGGCTGAAGGTGCGTCTGGTTAGCGACAGCCAATATGTGCTCAAGGGAATGAATGAATGGATCGCGGGTTGGATACGCAACAACTGGCGGCGGGGGAGCAAGGCCAACGCGCCGCCCGTCAAGAACGCCGATCTGTGGCAAACGCTGTTGGCGCTCACGCAGAAGCACGACATGGTTTACGAGTACGTGCGCGGACATTGCGGCCATCCGGAAAACGAGGAATGCGACGCCATGGCCGTCGAACAGATACAAGTATTGCGCCAAGCCTAGACGCTGAATCGGGTCGCACGGCCCAACTTATCCCATCAAGGAGCTAGAAAAAGACATGGCCACCTGCCGATTCCTGCCCGTTTTGATCCTGATCGCGGCATCCTCCTGCCGGGCCGAAAGCCCGCAGCAATGGTTTCTCGATGGACGCGAGGCCGTTCAGCGTGCCAAGGCTTATCGGCCCATCACCGGCAAAGCCAGAAACGTCATCCTGTTCATCGGCGACGGGATGGGCGTCTCTACCGTCACGGCCGCGCGGATTCTAGACGGTCAGCAGCACGGCCGATCCGGCGAGGAAGGTCACCTGAGCTTTGAGGCCTTCCCAAACACGGCGCTCGTAAAGACCTACAACACGAATCAGCAAGTGCCCGACTCAGCGGGCACCATGAGCGCCATCATGACGGGGATCAAGACCACTGCCGGCGTGATTTCCGTCAATCAAAACACCATTCGCGGTGATCATCGATCCGCGCGCGGCAACGAATCCACCACGCTTCTCGAGCTGGCCGAGCGTGCGGGTTTGGTGACGGGTGTTGTTACGACCACGACCGTCACGCACGCCACCCCCGCCGCCTGCTACGCCCATAGCGCGGATCGCTATTGGGAGGATGTCTCCGTCCTGCCCGTCGATGCCCGACGCGACGGCGTCGCCGACATCGCGCGCCAACTCATCGAATTGGGCGACGGCGACGGGCTGGAGGTGGTGCTTGGGGGAGGGCGTCGCCATTTCATGACCACCGAACAGGCCGACGTGGAGGATGCGACCCTGCTTGGCGCGCGCAATGACGGGCGGGACTTGATCGAGGAATGGAAGGCCCAGCCCGGCGCCCGGTACGTTTGGAATAAGGCGCAATTCGACCGGATCGACCCGAGCAAGACGCGGCGCTTGCTGGGCTTGTTTGAGTACAAGAGCATGCACTACGAGCACGACCGCGCGAGCGACATCGCCGGTGAGCCTACCCTCGCCGAGATGACCGCCAAAGCCATCGATATCCTCGCGGCCGGCGAAAAAGGTTATTTCCTCATGGTGGAAGGAGCACGAATCGACCACGCTCACCACGAGAACAACGCCTATCGCGCGCTGACCGATACGATCGCGTTTTCCCAAGCGGTGCGCACTGCGGTCGAAAAAACGAACATGCAGGAAACGTTGATCATTGTGACAGCGGATCACAGTCACGTTTTTACGATGGGTGGCAACACGACGCGCGGCAATCCCATTCTCGGCAAAGTACGGATCAACGATCTGCAGGGTACGCCGCAATCGGCGCCCGCGCTAGACCTGAGCGGACACCCTTACACGACCCTCTCCTACGGCGACGGGCCCGGATTTCCCAAGAACCCGCAAGCGAGGAATCTGACCGACGTAGACACCGAAGACCCCGATTACTTGCAATCCTCCGGTGTCCCGCTTCTTTACGATACGCACGGCGGCGAAGATGTGCCCCTCTACGCTCGCGGACCGCAGGCCTATCTATTCCGTGGCGTCATCGAGCAAAACGTCATCTTTCACGTCATGGCCGAAGCGCTCGAGTTGACCGAGATGGCCATAGGCCCGTAGCGACCGCTCGGGATTGGGTGGCCCTTGTCCAATGGATAGGATGTGGGGCCGTTGATTGGAGCACGAGCCTTGCCGGCGTTTGATCGCCGGAAAAACCGAGCATTCTTGCCCAATCCCATGGAACGGTCCACGAAAGAGGTCAGAAACACCGTGAATAGGCCCTTTTTGCTTGCCAGAAGCGGACAATTCTGATACGCTACGTGGTTGTGGGCCTTGTTCTCGGTGGTTGGCGTGCCCGAAGAATGGGGTTTGCTGCGGGCGGCGTTGAGGCGTTGAGGCGTCGCAGGTTGAGCGGGTTTGGGAAGGTTGCGCGTGAGGCACATCAAATCTGGTGTTTCACGTCGCTGGCGGGGGTTTCGCCCTTGTGTTGTGCGTCGGTCGGCGGAGTAGCTATGCCGGGTCCGCGCCTGAAGAAGACGTCCTTCCTTGATGCTCCGGCTTGTGCAGTGGCCGCGCCGCTCGGCTATCGTCATTTCGACCGCTCGCTGTGCAATAACCGAAAATGGGCAGCGCGCGCCGGCGTTTCCACGACTCATCCTGTAGGGGAAATTCCGTTTGTAGGGGTTATTCCGTTCGAGCATCAGATTCTTGATCTCGCGATCGCCGGCCCGTCAGAGCTTTTGTTGTCGGGCGTTTCGAGGCGGGAGCAATTGTTCCGCGCAACGTCTTTTGTGCATCCTTAGAGAGGTTCCAAAAATGATCACATCCAAAACATGGCTTCGTGTCGGATTATGTTCCGTTTTCTTCGCCACGGCGTCGTATGGAACAGAGTTCTTCCTTTTGCCGGTGGGGGCGAGCGGCCCTCATACGATCGTGGGTAATCAAATCACGCTCGACGGTCCCGGACAGATCATCACCTTCGAGATTCGTATGGACAATTGGGATCCGGTTCCGGACGTAGGCGCGTGTTCCGACGGCTCTATTTGCAGCATCTCGCTTCAAGATTGCCCTTTTGGCTCGTGCGTGGGCTCCAGCGGTCTGTTGGGCGCGTATCAGGCTCGCATCGACGCGGCCGGTTATGCCGGAGTTTTGTCACCGGTTCCGCCACCCCTCATTGATACCACCCATCCCGATTTCGTCTTTTCCGGTATCCCCGGGATTCTTGTAGCGATCGACACCAGCAGCGATAGCTGGGCGTACGGCGGGCTTGTGTTTAATCCGGCCCAGGCCGTGCCGTACACGGGTGTGGACAAGTATGGCGGGACACTTGATGTCGATGTTCCCCTCGGTGGCGCGGGAGAGTATACGATTGGTTTCGTCAACAATCCGCTCGATACGTTTGCCAACGACGGCGGCGGCACACCGATCGTTCCGCTTAGCACGACGCCGGCTCTGGTCACGGTACTTTGCCAATTCGCGGCGGATTGCAACGACGGGGACGATTGCACCGATGACGTTTGCAACCCCGACCAGACTTGTTCCCACACGCCAAACTTCGACCAGCAAGCCTTCTGTTGCAATCCGGCAGGTGGCGCGTTGATTCCTCTGGACGATGGGAACGATTGCACGGACAACATCTGCTTGCCCGATGGCACGGTCGATCATCCGCCAAGCCCGGCGGGCAGCAATTGCAACGGGTCACCGGTCGGCACGTGCGATGCGCAGGACACCTGCGACGGCGGCGGTTTCTGCATCGCCAATTCGCAGCCCGCTGGAACCGCCTGCGGGAACGGCGCCAACACCGACTGTACCAATCCGGATACTTGCAATGGTTCCGGCACGTGTCTGCCGAACCACGAATCGGCGGGCACCGCGTGTGGTGATCCTTCCAGCACGGAATGCACCAACCCGGATACCTGCAACGGATCTGGCTCGTGCTCTGTCAACCATGCCGCAAACGGAACGCCTTGCGACGACGGGTTGTTCTGCACCGTCAACGAGGCTTGCTCGGCGGGGGCATGTGGCGGTGGCGCGTTTGCATGCAACGATGGTGTGGGATGCACGGACGATTCATGCGACGAGGTGCTTGACCAGTGTTTCAATGACATCAACGATCAAAACTGCGACAATGGACAGTTTTGCGACGGGGTGGAAATCTGCGACCCCGTTTTGGATTGCGTCATTGCCCCCGGAACAGTGCCGGATTGCGACGATCTCGTTGGATGCACCGACGACTTCTGCAATGAGGCGATGGACCAGTGCGTCAATCAGGCCAACGATCAAAACTGCGACAACGGCCTGTTCTGCGACGGTGCGGAAACCTGCGATAGCCTTCTGGATTGCATGCCGGGCACCGCGCCCGATTGCGATGATCTGATCGATTGCACGACCGATTCCTGCGACGAAGGCAACGACACGTGCGCGCACGCGCCCGTCGATGCTTTGTGTCCCGATGACGGTCTGTTTTGCAACGGCACGGAGTTTTGTAGCGTTGCGATCGGTTGCGATAGCAGCGGGTCGCCTTGCGGTGGCCCTTGCGACGAGGTTCAGGATATCTGCCTGTGCGACGCGCCACTGGCAGCGGGCGTGGGGCCGCGCTACATCTCGGTCAGCCCGCAGCCTGCCGGCTCGGGACCGCAAGCGATAATGATTACCCCGGATTGCCCCGGCGGTGTGCCCATGTTTGTTTCCGCGCCCGAGCCGTTTAACCTCGCCGGGCCGCAAAACCAAGCCATGCTCGGGCGGCTCACGACGACGCCGGTCTTTCTGACACCTGCCGAGTGGGGCGGAACGGTCTATGTGGTGGGGGCGGATCTTTCGCCCGGAACGACCTTCGTCGTTCACGGGGATTGTGGTTCTCCCGGCAACCCGGGCCTTTCGGATCCGGCGTCGGCCACCACCTTGCTATGGGCCGACGTGAACGACGACAGCGTGACCAACCTCGCGGACGTCCTCTTCATCATTTTGGGATTCCAGGGGAATTTCGGTCAATCGAATTTGGCCCAGCTCGACCTCTGGGGTACCGGGGCCGGAGATCCCTGCGAACCGGAGCAGGTGCTCAACATCGCCGATGTATTGCGCGCCGTGCTCGCGTTCCAGGGAAACTCCTATTCGCAGACAGGTTGCACGATCGCTTGCCCGTAACCGAGCGTTGAGACGTGTCCGTCGGTTGATGAGGCTCGTCTGAAAGTCGAAGCGGCGCTCATGGTCGCGCGGGATCAAGGCAGTGTACGTAGCTGCCTGCTGATCTCCGCGGCCGTGATGCGCCAAATGTATCCCGTCTCCGACGAAATGATGACATCGCCGCCGTCAAACGCGCAGCCCTCGGTCTGTATGGCGATTGGAAAGGATACGCGCTTGGGCTCTTGCGTTTGGATGCTCGGGATGCCCTCGGAAAGATCGAACACGGCAAGCTGTCCGTAACTGAGGACCGCGAGCGAATTCCCGTCGCGGGAAACGTCGGCCGCGGTGATCGGCGCGAGCGGGACCGTGCAGAGCGCTACCGGTGTGAGCTGCGCGCCCGAGCCCGGATCAAGTCTGTATAGCGTCGGTCGTTGATGCGCTTCCTTGGTGATGACGTGGACGCGGCCTTTGAGAACGAACAGGGCTTCGCAATCCACGGACCCGTGAGGAAACGTGAAATGTAGGGCCTGTTTGATGTCGACGGGTTTGGGGCGGGGGGGGGCAGGGTCCGGCTCTTTGACAACGTAGATGTCAAGCCGCTTCCTGACGGCCCTGTTGTCTCCGATATCCCCGATATAGATTAGCCCATCGGCCAGCGCGATGTCCTCGAAGTCCACATTGCGAGCGCCGCGAATCGGAATCTCCGCGACGACTTCGCCGCGCAGATTGACTGCGAACAGGCTCGGCGGATGGCCGGAGTCGTTGTGGGTCCAGTAGATGCCGTCCCACCGATCGCTCTTGACGATTCCCGAAGATTCCAGAAGTGATCGCGAACGAATTTCACAAATAGGCGGCCAGTTGAAAAACTTGGGCTTGGGGCGAGGTGGCCCCGCATCAGCCGCGCCGGCCAGTGCGAAGCAGGCCACCATGCACACGACCGCAAGGCGCGGGGCAAGACATGCGTCAGCCACAGCCATCGCTTTCTCCAACAGCCCAAGCGGCTGCGCACCATGTAGCCCGTTCGGCCCGTGTAGCTCGATCGGCCCGGTGTAGCTCGATCGGCACCGTGTAGCACGGTCGCCCCCGGCCGTGTGCCCCTGTCCCGCCGGCCATGGCGAGTGGGCAGGAGGCCCAATGCCTGCCGCCGCGACTGCCGAATCCGTCAAACGCTTCCCGAATTTTAGCATCTCCTTGCGATCGCGCGAACCTGGGCCGGTCCACCGTCCCCTTATCGGATATCCCATGGCTCCGATTCCGGCGTCCCGGCTCTATGGTAGGGCCGGCGTTTTGCTGACCCATTCGACGGCGAGTCTGTTCTTGATAGAATATCCTTGGCCGAACCAGTATCACAAGTAACGAAAACGCCGAGGCTCAAACGGGGCCTCGCTTTGCATGAGGAGGATGGCATGTCCAAATGGATGTTCACGGGCTTGCTCGCGGCGATCGCGCTCAGCGCGACCCCTGCCGAGGCCCAACGAGATTATTCCGACATAAAGATCGAGGCCACGAAAGTACGGGGCTCGGTCTACATGCTCAAAGGCAGCGGCGGCAACATCGGCGTCTGCGCCGGCCCCGACGGCATCCTGATCATCGACGATCAATTCGCCCCTCTAGCCGACAAAATCCTGGCAGCGGTCAAAGAGATCAACCCCGGCCCCATCAAATTCGTGCTCAACACGCATTGGCACGGCGATCACACGGGCGGAAACGTCGTGTTCGGGCCGCTCGCCCCGATCATCGCGCACACAAACGTCCGCCAGCGACTCGCCACGACGCAAGAGCTCAACGGGCGCGCGATCGAGCCGAAACCGGCGGAGGCCCTGCCCGTCATCACGTTTGACAACGCGATTACGCTCCACTTCAACGGAGAGGAAATCGACGTCATCCATTTTCCGCACGGCCACACCGACGGCGATAGCGTCGTTTTCTTCAAGAAATCCAACGTCGTGCACATGGGCGACGACATGTTCGCGGGCATGTTTCCCTTCGTGGATCTCGACCACGGCGGGGATGTCGTGGGCATGGCCGTCAACGTCGCGTCGATCATTGATCGTCTGCCCGCCGACGTGAAAGTGATCCCCGGCCACGGCCCGCTGTCTACGCTTGACGACCTGAAGGCATTCCAAGCCATGCTTGAAAAGACGACCAACTTCGTGCGAAAGAGGATCAAGGGCGGGCGGACGCTCGAGCAACTGAAGGAGGCGGGGCTGCCTGAGAAATGGGATTCGTGGGGTACCGGCTTCATCAAGACCGATCGCTGGATCGAGACGATCCACAAGAGCCTCACGCGGGAGTAGTACGCGGCGTCATGTGTAGCCTGGCCGCCCTCGGCTGGGTAATGTGTAGCTGGGCAGAGGCGCCCTGGCACGGGCGGCCGCGCCAGCCTTAAGCTGCGGGTCGAGAATCATTTGAGAAGCGATTGGTGACCCGGTAGCGTCTTGATTGGGATGGCATGGGTAAGCTACTGCTTATCCGTGTCTTTGCCCTCCCCTGCACGCGCAATCACGAATTGCCACCTTGCCGTCATGCGGTATGTAATGCTGCACAACGCCTGGGCGCCGCGCGGGCAGAAGCCCGCGGTTCGGGGGGATCGGGGCATAAGAAAAGCCCCCGGTCTTCGCTAGGAAAACCGGGGGCCTGATTCAATTCAGCGAGCGTCGCCCGCCATGTCTTGATCCGCACCGCGCGGGACGCCAAAGCCTCCGCAAGCGGCACCGATCAGTCTTCGGAAACCTGGCTACAGCGAGGTCAAGCTCGCGGCGGCCTGGACCATGGCCCGGGCCTTGGCGCGGACGACGAGAATCTTCGCCTGCGTCGAGCAGCAGGTTTCCTCATCGCCGACGACATAGGTCATCTTCTTGCCAGATGCGGCGGTCTTGGCGCCGGCCATCTTCGAGCAACCGAACGTCTCTTCGCCGACCTTGTATTCCATGGCGACTTTCGAGGCGGCTTCGATTGCGGCTTTGGCGGCCTTGTCGGCGTCGGCCCGGTCCGCGAAATCCCAGCCGGCTACGCGGTACATCATCTTGGATCCGGCCTTCTTGGCCATGCTCTTGGCGGTCATCGGACAGGCCGTGCACTTGCCGCTGACCGAGTACTGGACGGAACCGAGGGTTTCGAGTTCCGATTCCATAAGCGAAGCCAGCTTCACCGTGGCCTTGCCTTCGCTCTTAAATTTTTCGTCGCCGACCACGTACACGATGGACTTCTTGGCTTCTTCAGCCATGGCGGCGGCGGCCTTGGGGCAGTCGGTGTTTTCGTCGCCCACCTGGAACGTCATGTGCGGCATGGAAGCCAGGAGCGTGTCGCACTTCTTGGCGATCGGGCATCCGCCGTCCTTGGAGGCCACGGTCTTGCCGCGCATGCCACACTTCTTCTTGCAGCCAGCCTTGGCGGAAGCAACCTTCGCGCCCTTCTTGCCACAGCAGCCCTTTTTGGCAACCTTTGTGGCGGCTTTCGTATCGTCCTTCTTGGCGACCGTCGTGGCGCCCTTCTTAGCACAGCAGCCCTTCTTGGCTACTTTCTTGGCGGGCTTCGCTTCCTCTTTGACCGCAACCGTGGTGGCGGACTTCTTCGCGTGGCAACCCTTCTTGGCCGCGGTTTCTCCCGTCGCTACCGTCTTGCCGGCGACCGTCTTCGCGCCCTTCTTGCTCGCACAGTTCTTCGGACATGCGAATGCGCTGGCGGAATACAGACCGAAAACCGCTACGAGCGCCAAGCTACAAACCTTAGACTTCATATTCGAAACTCCTTACCAACTCGGAAACCGGAAAACTAAATACTAAATTTTCACCGACCACATGTCGGTGCCAATATCAACCCCTGAATTCGCAACGCGCCGTACAGGTTTCGGCGACTCGAACCAGACTGAGCGACGGCAACGCAGGCTTCAATTGCCCCCAAATCCAACAGGCGATGTTCTCGGCGGTTGGATTCTCAAGCCCTTCGATCTCATTGAGATACCGATGGTCGAGTCGCTCATATAACGGCCCGAAGGCCGTTTTTATTTCCGAAAAATCCAGCAGCCAGCCGGATTTCGGATCTATTTCCCCCTCGCAGACGATTTCCACCCGAAAACTATGTCCGTGCAAGCGACTGCATTTGTGCCCCTCGGGCACATGGGGCAGCCGGTGGGCCGCCTCAAACGTAAACGCCTTGGCCACGCAAACACGCTTGGGGTCCGTCTCCCGGGCGATTCCGTCCGATGATTGTAGTGGATTCGACCGGGAGTTTGGTGGAGACATTCGTAACGAATTCGTCGCAACTTGTGTGGATTCGGGCGAATAACGCTACCCGGCGAATCCAGATTCTTGGAATCAACCCTGAGTATAGCAGACTTTTGGCGGCACAGCGCGTTTTTAGCTACCCTCACAGGGCATCACGCTTGCCGCGGGAGGCTGATGGCGTCGCGGTGGGTCGGCTGGCCGGGGTCGGCATAGGTGACTTGGCTACGCTTCATGCCCGATTTGCGGATGTCGGTGAAGGTGTACGGAGATCGAACCGGGGCCATGAAGCTGGATCTTCGACGCACCGATCGACGTCTATTGAATTGGCCGATTCCGCTTTCCCCACCCCAACATAGGCGGTATTATGGGCCGGAACTGATGATGCGGCGGGCGGAGCCTCTTTGGGAGATGGAAATCATGAGCGCAATCGCGGATCTACTAGGCAACGAAGCGGAATCACTACTAAGCCACCGGTGTACGACGATCGACAAGGGGTTGCTCCACCTTCCCGGGCCGGATTTCGTCGATCGGATCGTGGCCCATACAGATCGACCAGCCTCGGTCCTAAGAAGCCTGCAGACGATTTTCAGCCACGGCCGGCTGGGCGGGACGGGCTACGTCTCGATCTTGCCGGTGGATCAGGGGATCGAACACAGCGGTGGGGCATCCTTCGCCCCGAATCCGCTCTATTTCGACCCGGAGAACATAGTTAGGCTCGCGATGGAGGGGGGCTGCAACGCTGTCGCGTCCACGCTCGGCGTGCTCGGGTCCGTCTCGCGGAAATACGCTCACAAGATTGCGTTTCTCGCACAGCTCAACCCCAA
>CAZYXP010000012.1:17460-31758 GCA_964651325.1 uncultured Phycisphaeraceae bacterium | reverse complement strand
ACAAGCTCTTGCCTACCCCGAAACCCAAAGACCACGAGAAACCCATGAAAGCCCCTAAAGGCACGTTCGACGTGGTTGTGGTGGACCCACCTTGGCCCATGCAGAAAATCGAGCGGGAATGTCGGCCCAACCAAACCAAGCGTCTTGACTACTCGCCCATGACGATTGAGCAGATCACGGAATACGACTTACGGTGTGGACCTCATTGCCACGTCTGGCTTTGGACCACCCATAGATTCCTACCGACAGCGTTCGAGATTCTAAAGGAATGGGGACTCAAATATGTTTGCACCTTCGTTTGGCACAAGCCGGGCGGTTTTCAAGTCACTGGTCTACCCCAGTACGATTGTGAGTTTGCGCTATACGCCCGCAGGGGGCAACCACAATTTGTGACCACCAAAGGGTTGCATACCTGTTTTAACGGTAAGCGCCAAGGCCATAGCGCCAAACCAGACGAATTTTACACGATGGTCCGTAAGACCACATCGGGGCGCCGTAGCGACCATTTCGCCCGGCGCCAAATTGAAGGATTCGTCCCAATCGGAAAGGAAGCGCCGTGAAATGGGAATCAGATAAAAGATGGTCCGACCAATTCGTGCCCGAAATAAAGAGACATTTAGGCGAATATCTCATCAATACAGCGCCTCTTGTGGAAGATCAGAGACATAATACCGATTTGATTGTGATGCGCAAAGGCGATATTCGCATTGCCTGCCGCGTGCGGCGCAAGTCATACTATGACATGCAAAATGGGTTCGGTTGCCACCCATTGCGTAAAGAGTTTACCCTGCGCAAAACCCGACCCAGCGGTCAGGAAACCGAACTCCAGAAAGTCCTTGCCGGATGGGGCAACTACCTGTTCTATGGATTCGGGCATCAGAAGAGGCTGCTTTTGTGGCGCATAGGCAGGCTGGACATTCTGCGGGCATGGATACAAGACCATATTCGAGCTTATGGCGATTTGCCCGGCATCGAAAAAAGCAATCGGGATAGATCGAGCACATTCCAAGTTTTTCGATGGTCCGACCTGCCGCCGGACTTTATCGTCGCACGGGGGTCTACTTAACATGATCGCCTCAGCAACCATCTGGTCTGCGATAGCGGCCCTGGCCGTGCTGGCCGGGCTGGTCTTGAGATGGTATCTGTCCAAGAGCCGCAAGGACACCGAGAAAAAGAAGGAGCTTGAAAACGATGCACAAGACGCTGCTTCAAGCGGTGATGCTGGCCGTGTTACTGGCATGTTTGACCGGCTGCGCCGCCGTTGACCTTCACCCCATGATCGTCGGCGATCCCAACCAAGCCGATATGATCCGCGTCCCGGCCGGCCAAACCGTCACAGCCCCTACGGGCAAAGACGGATGGTGGGTATCCGACAGGTACATCAAAGAGGTTATGCAGGTCAGAATCGGTGAGTAGCCCACGTAACGTCATCCTACAAGGCGACTGGGTCGAACAACTCAAGACACTGCCCGACCAATGTGCGCATTGTGTCATAAAATGACTTGACAGCTATGTGGATGTTCGTATGATTGCCCAAAAAGGAGATAAATATGGGCAATCGAGTTTTGCCACCAGATGAAATCCTGATCGAAATGTATGAGCGCCCGATGTCAGGGCCGGAAATTGCAGAAAAATTGGGTCTGAACGCCAATACGGTCATGGGAGGTCTGCGCCGAATCCCAAACCTGAAACGTCGAAACATGAAGCAAGCTGCTCGTTTGCGGGAAGATCATGGCCGCGCGAACCATGCGAAGTATTGGCTCG
This sequence comes from uncultured Phycisphaeraceae bacterium, assembly GCA_964651325.1. Taxonomy (GTDB): domain Bacteria; phylum Planctomycetota; class Phycisphaerae; order UBA1845; family UBA1845; genus JADFOB01. Next base: position 29,994 of record CAZYXP010000012.1, on the reverse strand, counting down.
GAAAGAATCAGCCACAAGAGATGGTCGAAAAGCGGGTCGCTAAAATACGTGGTCCAAACCACTACCTATGGAAAGGCGGGAAGGCACGTCGGCCATACCGAGATAAGGTCAAGAAAACAGCCTGCGTTTCTTGTGGAAAGCGAACAAACCTCGGTATCCATCATATCGACTTCGATCATTACAATAATGATCCTGGTAATCTTGAGGTATTATGCGTCTCATGCCACATTTCTCTGCACAAGACAGAATACTGGGCAGCTAAACGTGAAGGACGAGAACCACGACGAAGCAATGGGCCTATAGGATGGGAACGATAAAAGACTTTCGGAATATGGTGATTTGTGGAAATTGGGTGGACGTGCTGCGGACAATACCGAGTCAAAGTGTCCACTTAATTTGCACTTCGCCTCCGTATTGGTCTCAGCGCCTCTACTGGTTTGGGACCGATAGTCCCTGCGACCCGAAGAAAGGCCAGCACCACGACTGGACCGTTCTACCCAACGGATACCTGCAAGAGTGCAAGCACTGCGGGGCCAAGGCCCCGACGCTGGGCTTGGAGCCCAGTTTTGAGGAATGGATAGAAAATCTTGTTGTTGGCTTTCGTGAGGTCCGTCGCGTGCTGAGAGACGACGGCGTTATGCTCATCAACTGCGGAGACAAATACAATCAACAACCGGGCAACTATCGGGGTATTTCGCAAGGCATAAAAGGAGAAGCGGGATCAACACTTGAAGGCGGAATGAAGCAACTTGCAAACAAAAGCTATCGCTACAATGACAGAGCAATCGACAAAAATCTCGCATCCGGCAACCTCATTGGCTTGGCCTGGCGGCTGGCCCTGGCGCTACAAAAAGATGGGTGGGTTTTAAGGTCGGACATTGTCTGGGCAAAAGGATTGAGCTTCTGCCCGACCTACTCAGGCTCGACTATGCCCGAAAGTGTTTCCGGCACTGCTTGGGTCCGGTGTCGGAAACGCACATGGCCGAACGCCGATATTGATACAACACCTGATTTGCGACGAGACCGCCAGCAAGGTCGAAAGTTCGGCATAGCCGAGGTCCAGGATTGTCCGGGCTGCGCTAAATGCCGAGACACCGGCGGCTACGTCCTCAGAAGGGGGTCTGGACGCTGCACAAAAGCCCACGAACACATCTTCCAATTCTGCAAGAAGCCGGGCTATTTTTGGGATACTGAAGCAATACGTGAGCCTATAGCCGCAACCACCTTGGAACGAGACAAATACACACGAATCCTCAAAAATGATGGACCCCAAGCGGTTAGACACGATCACGAAACACCCAGCAACCCTTCCGGTCGCAACATCAGGGATGTCTGGACTATTTCCCCTACTCCGTACACTGGATACTCACAAACTTCCCGTCTGGTCCGTGTGGAACGGGATGACGTTTCCGATGACACGATGCACACAGTATCACCAAATTGTCCACGGCATGGGGGTTTGTTTGACCTTCTTTCCAAGGCTCTCGATGGTGAACATGCAGACGATTTGAAGAGCCACATTCTTGACAGACTTGATCCCGCCGAAGAGCGCGAAGGCGATTTCGTACCAGTTGAGACGCTCCGCACTTATCACTTTGGGCGACGAAACTGGGATGCGAGGATCCGCGACAATGTTGTGCCTGCCATCGCCCGTAGCATTTCATCGAGCAAAAAGGACCACGTTCCGTCGAGCGTTCTTGCATGTACGCCCTCCGCTCAAAGGCTTGCCCACATTGTACACACGTTAAAGTTACACGGGTTGTCTGAGCAATGTGCGAACATTTACGGCAACAATACTTGGCCGGATGAATTCGAGACTCATTTATTGGATCAAATGATTTACCGCACCGTTGACAAATCTTCATCTGATATCCTTTCAGATAAGTGTTTATGCGGCTTATACCATAAAACCACCCAGAAGTCAAGTCATTATGCAACTTTCAGTCCCAAGATACCTGAAATCTGCATCAAGGCCGCCACGAGCGAGAAGGGCTGCTGCCCGAAGTGCGGAGCGCCGTACGCAAGGATTCTTGATAAGCCCAAAGTCGGAGCCTGGCATGATCATAGCGAAGACTTAAGCGCTGGAGCAAGGCAATCAACAGGAGGGCCGGGAAGGAATGGCTATAGAGATTCCCAGACTCTCGGTTGGCGGCCTACCTGTCAATGCAATGCAGGAAACCCGATACCCTGTGTCGTGTTAGACCCCTTCCTCGGATCGGGGACCACCTGCGCGGTGGCCGCAAGGCTGGGCCGCGACTGGATCGGCGTAGACATCAACCCAACCTATCTGACTGAGCAGGCCACGTTTAGAATCGCCGAGGGCGAGACGGGCATCCCGGTCGCCGACCAGCGGGCCGGGCAGATGGGTCTGTTCCAACAAGAATAGAACCCCGGCGGGTGGAGGCACCGGGGTTCGCATAAGGAGGATGTGTTATTCGGTCGGGGCGACCGGCGGTTTGGCCTTGAGCATATCGTAGCCTCCGGCGGCTACCAGACCAATCAGAATCGACGGCATTACCGGACTAGTTACCCCCGTCAGGATGCACAGGCCGTAGCTAATCCCAATCCCGACGAATGGAAAGTACGGCTTGATCTTTTCAAGGGGTTTGACGGCCTTGGCCAGTTGTAACAGTGTCGCCACGACCGGGACCAAAGCCATCATCGCAGGGGTTAAAGTGATCGTGTAGGTTTCGTCCATAGTTCAGTCTCCTTCCAAGAATCGTGTCCTGATGTACTCGGTTTGCAGATGTCCGTTCATACGGTCGTCTATAATGCGATAGAGATCGGCTATGCGCTCTGCCGCCCCGCCGGGAATACCGTCGAATTGTACGTCGCCCAGCCGATGTACGGCAAGCTCAATATGAGAAATCTCGGCGGATAGGTCGCCGAGCTTGGCGTTGAGGACCATGACCTGTTTGCGCAGGTCCGACCACGTATCGGTCATTCACGGGGCCTTTCCAATCTTTGGAACCCGCTCTCCATAGTCTCTTTCAAGTTGGCGAAGCCGGTGTCCATACTCTCTTTCAGGGCCTTGAACCTTGCCAGCTGGGTTTTCTGGACCTGCTCACATAAGGTGTCATCGACCTTTCGGTCCCAGAGCTTCGACATTTCGGCTTGGTTTTCTTGTCTGTGATCGTCCATGCGTTTTCCCGCCCAGATATAGAGTCGATAGATCACGGCGTAGGTAGTGCCGACCGCCCCCATAAAGGCGACGAACCCGCCGGTGAGAACCCAATCTACTTGTGCAATCGTTACGAGCATAACCACTCCTACTTCTTGTAAACGCGAACTCGAACCGTGGCGGAATCCAGATCGATCGCCCCGCCCGTACTATTGGACAACTGCACCTCAACGGTATTGGCAGCGCCGACAGCGGCGCTGAGGTTTAAGTCATTGACATCAATGGAGAATGACGCAACCGCAAAATCACCCAGGATTGCGCCTGTGACGGTCACGTCGTTCACATCTTCGTCCCCATCGGCAATGGACGGCGGGTCCCAAACAGCCGAGCCTTGGAGATAGTCGGGACTGATGACACAGTGCCAGTTCGTACCCTCGTATGTCGCCCAGATGAAGTCCCCATCCGTACAGTTGTAGTCCGCCGGACGGCCCTTCAGGTTGCTGGATGTAAAGTCCAAGGTCGTATAGGCATCGTTGATCTCGACGCCGATGGTCTGGCCTTCGATCCCACCGACGAAGTTGTCGATTGTCGTACTGCCTGTATTGGCAGTGATGAAGGTCTTGGACAGACCATAAGTATTGGGATCGGTCTCGTTGACATCAAGCGTTGAGACTTGCTCGACAACGTATGGTTGTAGGCTCGTCCCATATGCCTGACCAACTACGTCCATGACATTGTTTCGCACAACAAAGCCGCCGGGCGTATTCGGGGCGCCGGTGAAAGCATTAGTTGACATTGATAAGCCGCGCGATGTGGCGTCGCCCTCGAATGTGTTATCTTCGATCCGCACCACGCTATCGCCGATAGCGCCGGTGGCGTGGCGGGCAACGCTCATTAGCCAGGTGTCCCCCGGCGCGTTGATCTTGATGATGCGGTTATTCGTAAAAACAAAATCGCTGTCGCCGTAAATCTGAGCAAAGCAGGGTTTTACGTCAATAGCTGTACGATGCCGGATCGTATTGCCCGTCACAAAGACGTTTTCCGGCCACAGATCGTCGCTCGGCGCTTTAGAAAGCGCCAGACAAGTAGTGCCGGTCGATTCAATGTCATTGCCCACGATAGTCAGATCGTTGTAATCGCCATAAAAGCCAACGCCGACAGCGTAGACATGAATCATGTTACCGGTAACGACAATGTCCTCACCTTTGGACTTACTATAGAGGCCCCACGAACGCACGGCGTTCGGATCGTCGTTACGAATCGCATTGTTCGCTACCACAATACCCAGATTCGGGGCCATATAAACGTCTTTCCATGTATCACCTTGATCGTCCAGCCAGCCGCTCGTCATGTTCTGAGCACGTTTGTAGTTGCCCGACCGCAGGTAAATTGCGGCCTCTCCATTACAATTCAAGATGTGGTTGCCGGAGATCACGAAGTCCTGAACGCCGTTGCAAAAAATGCCGTTTTGGTTGGTGGTCTTATTCTCTCGCCAGGCAAACCGTCCGGGCGTCCCGACAATCAGATTGTCACTGCAAGTCCCACCGCGCACGGCGTCGAAGTATGCAAGCTGGACAAGAGCGTCGTAGACTTGGTTGTTGTTAAACTGGACCTGTCCGCATAGATAGAACCGAAAGAACTGGCTCCCGTTCCAGTTGGAGGCGGTATTATGATGGACGTTGACGAACTCGCACCGCTGCCACATCGGCCCTTTGCCCTCTGCCGTATCTATCTGATTCACGTCGGCGGCTGTCGTAAACATATTGTGTGAGAAGTCGATGTTCTGACAGTCCGCAAAGTCGATCCAATACGCTTGCGTATCGCGCGTATCCTCGACCTTGACGGTGCAATTAGTGACCTTGAGATTCCGGCAGTAATCGAAGTGCAGGCCGTCCCAATCCCCGTCGTTGGCCTCGAACACAAAGCCGTCTATCGTCACTTCGATAGGCTGATAGACCGCCACGTTAGGATCGGCGTAGCCCGAATAGGAATCTTCCTCGTCGGGGTTGCACGGGTCCCCGCTGTCGTAGACATCGTGAGGCCACCGGATAAGGCCCTCAAGTTGAAGCTCGTTGGTAGCCGTGCCGCGAAGTCGGTGAAGCTCGGACGCCCCGATCATATTCACGTCACTATTGACCGAAGTAGGGTAGATCAACACCAGATCGCCTGCGGCGAAGCCCGTCGCGTCGTCAACGGGAATGTTGACATCGAGGACCGATACATCCGCCGTCACATTGGCGTCAACCGCCGAGAGCGAGCCGGAGAACTGGAAGCCCCCGCCCGTAGACTTTATGACGGCCCCGTTGCCTTTGAGACTGATACTGTGATCGAAAGTCACCGACGATGACAATAGATAAGTACCCGGCTGAAACTCGATGACATCCCCGGCGGAGCTAAGGGTCTCGATCTCCGACAAAACGGTTGAGACATCCGTTGCGCCGGTATCATCGACCCCGTAGTCCACGACGTTGTAGGTCTTGATGTTGAGTGTCGTCTTGGCGTTTGCGGCATTGGCGTCGTCTATCAACGTCTCGCCCCAGGTTGAGACGACATAGCTGCTGGTCGTCCCCGCCGTCAGGGCCGGAAGACCCGTCGCACCGAAGGCTAGGTACAGACTTTCCCGATCTTCATCGGAACCGAGAGATAGGCTTGAGCCAAGGTTGGCATCGGTATCGGCAACACGAAGGGAATGGTCGTAGAGCCACTTGAGGTACTGAATCTGCATGGCTTGGCGGTCGTCTACGTTCTCTATCGTATTGAGGTCCAGCCAAGCCTGCCCGTCGATGTTGCTGGACTGCAAAAGAGAAGGCTCGCGGAAGATGTGAAGAGTATAGGTCGAGGCGTAGGCCGTTGTGGTCGTCACAGTCCCGCCCGGCCCGTTGAAGTAGTCGTTATTCGTCGCCGAGACCGTGTAATGTGTTGTTTCCGTCAGCGTTGTCTCGGCCCCGGTCGCTATCGTGCGAAGGACGACCTTGATCTCCGAGGTTGAGAAGATCGGCCAAGAGAAAGTGAACTCGGTCGTCGAGCCGTCGCAAGCGTAGCTCACCGAATTGGTATCGACCGTCACCTCGGCATAAGCCTTTTCGGCGCAGCCCGAAGGCAAGAGACAGATACCAACCAGTACCGCCAATACAAAGAATACAAAACCGAATGTCAGTGCGATCTTCCACGTCTTCATCTGCTCTACCTCTCTTTTCTAAGGGCTTTGTCGCGCTCTTCGCGCCGCCGCTTTAGCTCTCGTTGTATGGCGTCGTGGCGTTCCTTCATACCCGGCTTGATGTCGCCAGCCTCACCGTATTTGCCGCCTTGTTTGGGGTAGATTGTATCGACATAGGCTTGCTCAAGCTCTTGTTGTGTCATAGAGGCTGGGGATTGCTTGTAATTTCTCAGGGCTTTCTCAAATGGGTAGATCAGTTCGTACCGCACGCCGGAAAACGGAATGCCCGCTACCGTCGAAATCGACTCGCCAATCCCCATCGCCGCCCGATACGCTTCGCGCTTCCATTTTTTCTGTCCCTTGTATGGTCCCGTCTTGTATTCTGCGCCTGTCGCCAAATGATAAACGGCATCCGCGCTCAAATACACTACATCACCAGTATTCAAGACCCATTGCGTAAAGATGTTGGTATAAGGTTGTTTGCGGTATCCGGGTTTGCCCGTCCTCGCCAACCGCCACGCACGTTGTCCAACCCCGACGGCCAACTCATATGCAGGCATGATATACGGAACCAGGCTTACCAGATTTTTCGGCGTATCCAAAGCGATGCGCTTGGCAATCTCCGGCCATGTATCTTTGTCTTCATCGCGCCGGGCGATAATACCAAGGGCCAATAGAATCTCTTGAGCGCCTGCCAGGAGAGCGGCCCGCCAGAGCGTCTTCCAGATCGCTACCGACATATTGGCCTCAAGAACCGACGCCCAATCCCTCGCCCATTCAGCCTTTGATCCGCCTTTGATTAAAGCATCGTCTGCGCGTTGCAGTATATTGAGTTGATTCTCGCGGGCCGACCGGAACATCAGAAATACTCGTGGCAAACCACGCGAACTACTCAGTACGCTGCGATTGAGCATGTCCCACATCGGTTGGCTGCGGCGCATGGCATAATGAACCCTATCCAGAACAGCCTGATCGAACTCTGGCGTGCCGCGCTTGAGACTTGTCCTTGCCAAAATCTCCCGCTCAGCCGCCAATGCTCCTTTAGCAATGGCCGTTTGGTCGCCTGCGATGACCATTTTCATAGGCTTATCGAGCAATGGCGTCGTACCATAGACTTTGTGACTGACCCCACTGCGGGCAAAGATCGCCCCAACCTCATAACTGACACGGCCTCTACTCCAGCGCTGGGCCAGAGCCGGATCGCGCTTGAGTTTGGCAATCATGCCCGGAATACGAGGAATGTCGCGGAGCTTGAAATATCTGGGTTGTATTTCGCTCTTAAATGCCCCGACGGACATAACCTGCGTGCCCATCGTGCTGATACGAGCCAAGACGGCGCGGGCGTAGCGGTTCATCCACTTTTGTCCGGCCAGATCAACCATAGAGCTGTCCGTGCGATAGACCTGCGCACGTCGGAAGATCGTGGCCATCGCCTTGAGTGTGTCGCTGTGGCCCGCCGCCCTAACCGTTGCGGCAAAGTCCGGGTTGTTGAGCAGTGTCCGGGCGTTGCGCAGAGGAATCGCCATCGTCGCATAACTGGTCATGTTGTCGATCAAGTTCCCCAACTCGCGTGTCCACGACCTGATCTCTAAGGGCTGTGTACCGCCGGTGCGCGGCTGGAACGGACCTTGACTCTCAATGGGAATACTGACATCCCACTTACCGCCTTCAATGACGCTCTGGTCCAAAACCCGGTGTCGGGCAAAATACTCAGGATCAATGAAAATCTCGGTGCCGACCAAAGCCTTCGATGCTTCGTTGGCCGGGGTATTGAGGACATCACGTCCTACATCTCGGTAGACATCCGAAGCAACGCGATACTTCTGTGGAATGATCTCTCGCACCGCCCGCAGTTCATCGGCGCTCGGCGTACCGACGGGTTTGCCGTTGAAAAGTAAGCCCTTGGTGGTAAAGATCGCCCGCAAGTTATCCTCCGAGAGCGTCATACGATAGAGACTCATAAGCTGGCCGAGCGTAAGGGTGTATTCTTCGCCGCCCAACACAACCTTTTGTTTGATCGTTTCTATGGCATCAAACTCTTTTTGGGTCAGTCCACAGTGATCCTTCACATATTTCCACGCTTTTTGATCGAGCGCCGCTTGGTTTCTTTGAGCACGATTCGGGGCCTCCACAACCAGGTCTTGCACGGCTGTCGCATCTAAGGTCGTTAAATGCTGGACGTGCGAATCCAGGTGCCCGGACTCCAAGCCGGCGATTTGTCTGGCAACATTGCGCTTTTCGCGCCTACTCAAGTCCGCGGCTCGCTTGTCCCATTGTTTGCGGGTATAAACTTCGCCGTTTGCCATAACAACCAATGGCCGCAACGGCCGCAATCGTCCTTCCAGCCAGAGATGTTGCTTGAGTTCGCCCAGATGGACGAGAAGTTGTAGCCGGTCCTTCAGCGCCCGGATGTCGTCGGCCTCCATCTCGTGAATACTGGTCTTGCCGAGCCTTGCCAACTCTTTGAGGATGCGCGGGTCGATGTCGGCAAGCTGCTCGGAACCTTCGTCCAGGCTCGTCAAACCGCCCGATGCCACGACAGCCAAGTCGTTAAGCGTTCGGCCCAACCCCGCAAGTTGTTTTTCCTTAGCAGCGGATAAGCCCTTGAGATCAATGCCTTCCATCAATTCGGCGATCTGCTCTTGCGTGCGGACAGGCAGTGCGCCAAATGCCTTACGACCTCGCCGAGCTGCTTTGAGCGTCTTATTATAGAACGCCTTGAGTTCAGCGATAGCCTGTTTCTTGTCTGCCCCGCTCAAAACATCCTCGACCTTGTTGATCGCCGCCATAAGGTCTTTGAGTTGTGTTTTGGTTTGGGTTCTGTTGGTAGCACGGTAGAGAATCGCCATGAGCTTGCCGCGCAAGGCTTCGGGCACGTTGCCCATGATGTAAGAATACATTTCGTCGAGAATAGCTTTGCGGTTCTCGGTCTGCTCGGCGAGGTTGCGCTTGAACTTGTCAATCTCCGACAGATATTTGAGTGATTCCTTCGGATGCTCACCGTAGTCAAAAGCGTCTTCTGCCGCTGTGCTGGCTTGCTTGAAGAAAGCCGTTTCACCCGTAGGCGTGACGATGGTGAAGTGTCCTTTCTTCGGCGGTGTGTCGTGGACGGCGTAGCGCCCGCCTTCTTGCTGGCTGATGTAACGATTCGCCCCGGAGTCTTGAGCTTGTTTGACGGCCCTCTTAATGGCCCGATTCTGACTGGGGAAGTTCGCCGCCGCCGCGCCGATACTCGGCTCGATCTCTTCGGGCTTGGCTGCCTGCTGGGGGGGCTTTCCCGGCCAATCAGGACGTCGCTGCGCAAACGCAATAACCGCTTCTGTTGTCTGCGCCGATCTTTTGTCGCCTCCATATAAACCGTCTGTGGCGTCTCGGTATGCTTCTATCGCTTTACGGACATCCCCACTTTCCAGATATTCCTCAATCGCCGCACGATTGCGTATGGGCTGTTTGCCCAACCAATCAGCAAATGATTTCTTGGTTGGCTTCGCCGCCTTCGGTTTCTGTGCCTCGGTTGCCTGCTGGGGCTGGGCTGGTTTACCATAATGTTGCCGGATAGCAGCTTCTAACTCCTCTCGGCCGATGTGGGTTGGAATTCCTGCATTTCGCGCCAAGAGCTGTTCTTGCTCATAGGTTGCCATCGGTACTGTCGGGCGCTGTACATCTGCTCTCGGTAAAGCCGCAATGTCATCCAAGGCCCTTGTTAACTCCTTGATCCAACCGGGATCATCCATTTCGATGCTGTGAGTAACATCGCCGCCGCGTTGTTGTTTATGACCGGATAATCGGACCTGGAGGGGCTCGACATCCAGGTCTTCCAAATGCTCACCGCCGATGTCCAGATATGTACTATCCAGATCATAACCTACAGATACTTCTAAACCATGCTCATAGGCTATTTTGTGAATCGCTTGATGCAAAAGCCGTTTCCAGTCCAAATATGACTTCAGGGCATCGTCGGCCTTGCCCGCTTCGCCAAGCGAATCAGAGCGTTCTTTGGCTTTTTGTGCTTGACTTACAGTGTCATTTATGTTAGTCTGCGATTTGGTTATGACTTCTTGTGTGACGGCCTTCAATGGTTCGCCCCGGATCGAGGTTTCGGCTGTACGATCCGCACCAGTTGTCATAGCCACCGTTTTTGCCTTTGTGGCCTTTCCTGCCCGCCGGGGGGGCTGGGCGAATACACCGACCTCTAAAGTTTTCCCCTGTTCATCCACCAGAACAAAACCGTCGTGCCCGGCAGCTTCCAGTTGGTCCCTGATCCGTTGGGCTTGACGTGATTCATATTCGGTTTGGCTAATGCCCTCTTTGGCAGCTTCTTCGGCAGAAAAGTCCATGAGGCGCGCAAAGTCGCCTTCTGTGCCGACAAACGGATTCTCCAACTTGACTTGTTGCTTGACAACTTCACCTTCACCTCGGCGGTAATGTTCTGCGACACTCCGGTCGGGACTGTAGTATGTCGCCTTGCCGTAAATGCCTTGGTCCAACGGGCCTTCGGTTGAGGTCCCTCGATACAGTTCTGCCGCGTATGGCCGACCTGTTTTTGGCTCTTCAGTCTGCCCAGCACGCCCGATCTCGCCCTGGGCGGACTCTGGGGTAGCCCCTTGCGGTTTCGGGGCTTGTGGGGTCGTAGCGGGCCTCTTAGGAGCCACCTCACCGCGCCTAAGCTGTCCGGCAAGGGCCTCAGCCTCGGCTGGGGTATCAAACGTACCCTGGGGTATGAGGGTCTGTAGATCGGTGACTGTGTACTTGCCGTCTTGTCCCAGCCCAATGATAAAACCCGGCGGGGCCTGGTCTTGGCCGGGGACGCGAGAGACAATACGCCCAGCGGGTTTCTTGGCGGGCGGCGGAGCCGTTTCAGCCTCAAGTCCGACTATCGCTGCTTGTGCTGCTTCACTTGTCTGGTATTGCCCCACTTGTTTGTGACCCAACTTCGTAGTCTCAGCCAGATCGAACACGCTATAGAGACCGGTTCGCTCACGCCGTATTTCATACCGACCTCCGGCCGGAGACGGCAATCCCGCGATAGGAACAACCGGCTTTCCACCAGGCCCTTTTGCAGGCGCCGGCCCTTTCCATACGCTGTACTCAGAAAGCCATTTGGCAAAGCTATTAAGCGTCTCGGCATGTTTGGTCGCCCAGTTCGCAACCGCGATGTCCTTGGCGCCTTTGGCCCAAAAGACGCCCTTACCCGCGATCTTGTTGGCGTCGATCAGGGCATCGGCGAAGGCTCCGGCATCCTTGTACTTCTTCATAATCGGAAAGCGGTCTCTCCAGCCGTTGACGATCTCGTCTCTGTGAGTTTCAGGGGCCAGATGAAGCGCGTACATCGCCCAAGGAATAGCCGCGTTGGTCAGAATCTCAGCGGCCTCGCCGCCCTGAATGTCCGCTAAAGTCCCGAAAGCCGCGCTCTGACTAGCCGTCGATGCGAGTTTCGTCATTAAAGGCGACTCGGCCGGTACGCCCAAGGCACCCATAACCGCCCCGAAAGCCGTCGCCGACAGAATGCGTTCCTTGGCCCCAAGACCACTGTAAATGTCGGCGGGGTCGATAAGGTCGGCGGCGTACTGACTGGCCTCGTCCGCCGTCGCCGCAACGCCGAAGAGCTTGGCGTTCTGCGCGATGGTATCCAGCTTGCCCGCAGCCGCTTTCGGCATCAGGCCAAGCCCCTTCAATGCCCCGCTAACCGTCGTGATTCGACCAATGAACTCGGCAAGTCCCGCCAAGGTCTGCTGAAAACCGGATGGATCGTACCCCATAGCGTCATCAAAGGCGTCGATGAGCTTCTTTTGCTTGGCATCGGTCCACGCATCGCCGGGCAATACCCGCTTGACCGTTGCAAGAAAAAGATCGCCCGCCCCAATGGCGCGACCATTCAAATATGAGTAAATCACGCGCAAAGGCGGATACGATCCACGCTGCATCAGTTGTCCAAGGCGATATAAGGTATCCTCGTCAGCCGGTTCGTCGTAGTGCGAATCGAAGAATCCTCGCTTGCCTTCGGCGATCAGCCGACGTGTTTCTTCGATCTCTTCGGGCGTTGTGGGTATCTCGTCGAGATCAATCCTGCTCAGTACGGCATCGAGATCAAGGGCATCGCCAATCGTGATGCGGTTCGCCATGAAGTCGTCGCGTGTCGGCTTGTTGCGAAACGTCACAACGCTTTCCGGCCCCATTGTCGCTCGTGATTCACGGATTCTCGCCGTCGCCGGGCCTTTCATGGCCTCCAATTCGGGCGGCATATCGGCCCAGATGT
>CAZYXP010000012.1:1732-17360 GCA_964651325.1 uncultured Phycisphaeraceae bacterium | reverse complement strand
GCCGTCGCCGGGCCTTTCATGGCCTCCAATTCGGGCGGCATATCGGCCCAGATGTCGTCGTTCCACTGTTTGAGGTCTTTGAGGTCTTTCTGCCGGTCGATCATCTTCTCGGCGGTGGCGAGGTCCACGCCGTACTTCGCCGCTCTCGCAACCGTTTCCTTAGCGCTCTGGTCCAGACTCTTAGGCGTCTCGCCGAGCCATTCGTCCGTTAGGGCCTTCATGGTTAACGGGTCGAAGATCGACGCCGGTGTTAGGGGCGCAGACTTCCATTCCAACGGACGCGGTTCGTCCGGGGTCGGGACCTCGATAGTCGCCGACTGAGCCCTAGTCTTGTCGTACAGTTCTTGGAATCTACTCTTTGCCAAGAGCCTTCCTCAGGTCGTCCAGGGTAACGCTTTTGTCGCGGACGTAAATCTGATAGAGCTGGCTGCGCTCTTCGTCCGTCAAATCATTCCAGAACTCCATAATGCCGGGGTACAACGGCGACTCGTGCAAGGCCCAAGGAACTCCCGGCCCGGTAATCACCTTGCTTCGTGTCGCTTGCTCGGCCTTTGGTATCGCCAACTCTTTGGCTTTGTTATAGAGTGCTTCAAGGTCTGGATATTGGCCTTTCTCCGGGTCGCTATTGCGGTCCATCCACACGATAAGCTGCTCGGTCGTCGCCAAACGAGTTTCAGGTTCGCGGACCTTGTTTTTGATGTAGTCGATGCCCTTAGCCATTGTGTCGGCGAGATCGCGCGGTATGGCATCGGAGTTCAAGAACATCATAAGAGTCGTGAAGTCATCGGGACTCAGGGACCGTCCTTCGGCCTTGCCCACCAATGGCCCGTATCGTAAGTCGCGCAGCACTTTGGCGGCATCGGTCTTCGACTTGTCTTCGGCAATCGTCGTGAAGACGTTGGCGTATTGCTCGACGGCGACCGCCGGTTCGCTCTCCGGCGGGTTGAACTGTGTCTCATTGCGATACCAACGGTTGAACTCACCCTTCTCATAGTCTGAGAGTAAAACATCTTCCTCCCAATCCGGCGGGATGGCTTGGCCGGTATCAAACTTCGCGCCGACGGACTGATAGGCGCGGTACTTATTCTGCTCGTCGATCTGTTTTCTCCGGCGGTCTTGATACCTGGCCATCGCCGATGTGTATGTCATCAGTTTGCCGGACTGCGATTCGTCAAGACCCAAGGCGCGGTGCGTTTCGGGGTCGTGCGCCCAGGCTTCGGCGGCGTCCACACCTTGCTCGGCCGCAATGTCTTGGACCATTTTCAACGTATTGTTCCAGACAAAGCTCCCTTGCACTTTGTCGATCATATCGCCAAAAGCGTTTACTTGCGCAGCGGTAAGATGCGGGGCCTGACGCTCAACGAGCGATCTTGCAGTGACGATTTGACCCTGCTCCAGAAGATTCGCAACGGACATGGCCGTCCATTTATATTGAAGCTCGGCGTTCTTCTGATCGGCCTCATTCATAGTCTTAGAAAAGAGGCTCATACCAAGTTGTGTAGCCCAGAGCTTCATTTTTTCTCTGGCCCGACCGCTCTTCGGCATACCCTCGCTGATGCGACCGATCGCGCCTTCCCACGCGCCGGGCCACTCGCCATGTACTTGATTGACTTGCTGTATTCGCTGTGCAACATCTTCAATCGTCCCGTCCGTCGGGAGGTCTTTGATCCCGCGCTGATATTCGTATGCCCATTGAAGCCCCTGTTGTTGAGCTATGGCCAAAGCGGTATCATCGGCTTGTTGATTGGCGGCGTCGATGCGATTGCCGAAGAACGACGAGATCGTCGCGCCGATCCCGGCAAGCTCGGCGCCCGGCCGGGCGCGGACCCCGGCGTAGTAGGCCGCACTGCGATTCGGCGACGCCACACGCGGAACGGAAGTTGATCTGAATATGTCAATCATAATTTACGCAAACATCCCGGCAAGGCCAAGCCCGGTCTGTATTATCCCGCCGATCATCGAGGTCTTGCCCGCTTTCTTCTGGGCCTCTGCGAGCGCTTGATAATCTTGAGCATTTTGACGATATTGCTCGGCGGCGACCAAGCCTTCCCTTCTGATCTTGAGACCTTCCATTTCAAGCTCTTTGGCCGAGGCCGCCAGAGCAACGGTCGGCGCCCCCTCAAACGTCACCCCGGCGTCGGCGTATTGCTGCGCCACGGTTGCGAGAAACCTTTTCGCCGCTCGACGGTGCAGGTTCTCGGCGTATGTCGTCGCTTTTTTTGTCTGCTCCGCTGCGAATGTCGCACTTCTCGCACCGGCGATATAACCGCCGGCCTGGGCCTTAGACGCCTGCTGAGCGCCGAACATCTGAAGGCCCTGACCCAGAAGGTAGCCGGTAAGGTTTAGGGCGCTTGATTGTTGTGGGCCGAAAGTTCCGCCGGTCGGTCCGCCGCCGGCCCTATAGAAATCACCGTAAGAAGCCATATTCTAACTCACCTCCATTTCGGGATAGAGAGTCGAGACCGTCATCGGCAGTCCGTGATTCTGCCGCAGATATACGCGGGCGTCGCGCGTATTGCCGCCGTGAAAGTCCACCCGCATAATGTCCGAGAGCATCCTCGGCGCGCTTGTCCATGTCCCGGTCTCACGCGCCAACCTAGGGAACGGCCAGAGCTTCAACTGATCGGAGCTCGGGCCGTACTGTGGCGCGCAGGTCCGGTAGAAATGCGCCAAGAGTCCGCCGATCTTCTTGAATCTGCCTATTGTCGAGCCGTTGCGACCGATCCAGTCCAACGGCATCGTCTCAATATCGGAGTTGAAGTCCAGTCCGATATGAACGGTGTTAAAATACTGCGAGAGTGTGACCGCGCCGCTCGAAGGTGTCACCGTTCCGTAGTACCCCCCATCCACTTTGGCGATGCAGGACTGAGCGTTGAGATGCGAGAGTCCTGAAAAGCTGTTCTCGACAATCTGGACGGACCCGCCCGACGAATACGTTGAGTAAACCGTAGTATCTATCGCCGTCACGCCGTCCGTGGCCAAAAGTGTTAAGGTCTTGGCCGTCGAATCGGCGTCGTTGACTTCGAAGACCGTGTTATTGAGTTCCGTCATGCCAACTACACCCGTGATACGGATGTTGTCGCCGTCGGCCATATCGTTACCATCACCGTCCGTCGGCCAGGTCGAGAGCGTCAAAACGCCCGGCGAGGCCAGCGTGATGTGCGAAATACTCTGCGCCGCCCCGCCGTCGAACTTCAAGCCGCTATCGACGTGGAAATAGTCCTCTTGCTCGGCGTCAACAACGTCGATGACATCTAAGTACTCGACGTATCGCACCGTTGACCCGCCTATCGTCCGGTTGACGACCAGCCATAATTGATCTTGGGTCGCGCCTGGAATAACACAGGCCCATTCTATACTGCCGTTGGTCATGGGATGGCGTGTCCATGGCGCCGCCTTACCCAAACGATCAAAAGTCATGGAGCAAAGAGTCCCATCGCTTCGCCAAGCCCAGAGAATCGGAATCGGTCTGGACATCCAACACATTCCAATAAAGCCATCTCCTGGAATATGCGATGCCCAGCGGTTGAGGTTGCCCGCGAACAGCCGCTCCTCTTCCGACGAATAAAACAACTCGTGAATCTTCCCTCCACCTCGCTCTAAGAGAATAACGGCGCTGTCGGCCACTAAGGGGGCTTGAGGCCCGTTGGGATGCGCCAGTTCGTTGACGGTCTTCGGCGGGTTTGTGACCGTTATCGAGATCGAAGAGTCTTGGGGCTGGACTTCAAGGATGCCGCCGAGCGTCCCGACAATCAGCCCTTTACGTAGGTTGGTGAGTATCCACCTAATCGCGTTCTGCTCGGCGGCATCCAATGTATAGGAGAAAGAAGAAGTCGTTAGCTCGCCCGGCTCAAACGTCGTCCATTGATTCGTTTCCGAAAACCACAACGTCAGAGGTTGCGCGGTATTGCCGCCGTACAGGATACGACCGGCGTAGTGACTGACGGCGTGCGGGAAGCCACGGTAGGTGCTCCACGCCCCCTCGGCCCAGCGGGTCGTCGCCGTTGTATCGCCCAATGTCTTTGTCACGGTCGCCGTCACAACCGTAGGCGACGTATAGACGGTGATCTTGGCGCAGCCGTAATAGATAAACGCGCGGGCGTAGACCTCATATTGGACGCTCCCACCGCTTATACTCGTCGTCGTCACACGGACCTGAACGGCGATGTCATGGCCGCCGGACTTTGAGACATAAGTTGCCTCTTCGCCGCCCTTGAGTACGAACTGATCGTAGTCCAGCCACGTCACGCCGGAGTCCTCGCTGACCTGAACCGTTACGGTCCCCCTGGTATTCTGCTGGTCGCTCGGCGCAATGACCACGTCCCAAAGCTGGCCTTTCTTTACGTTCTGCGCCGTGCCGTTTTGCGTACCCGTCAAACTGCCCGTCGCCTTAGTCTCGCCGATCAGATGTCCGATGCGCCATAAAGCCCCTTCCATGTCGGAGTCAAACGTCGAGGCCGAGGCCGTAAGGGTAATAGTTCCCGTCAACGCCGACGGCGTGATCGTCGTGGTCGTAGCATTCTCGCTGCGAAACGGCCCGTCGGTAATATCTTCGTCCGCTATCGTCCAAGAGGTATGACCGCTTCGTGTGAGGCGCTGCGGCCAATGGTCGGGATGCGTCACGATCATAACGTCCGCCGACTGGTAGTGCTGAGCCTCGATCATCTCATCGGCGGTGTAGTCGGTCGCTATCTCATAGGCGGCATCGCCGCTGAGAACAGCCGCCATATTGCGGAAGAATCGAAGATAGTTCGTGCTCCACTCCAGGGTGTAAACGTCGTCTTCGTTGTAGACAAAGGGCATGAGCAACGCGGCCCCGTTGCCTTTCGTCGAAGCTACCCAGACCGTGCCGGGCCTTCTCGCTGCGCTGCGGTTCAAGAGTATAAGGACGTTCTCAAGCGTCAGACATGAGACCGGATACAGCGGGTCCGTCACGCGGCCCCGCATCTCAGGCGAAGCCTCGCCACCCGCAAATCCGGCTATGATCGGCGTCGTCATTTTCATTACTCGATCTGAACGTGTCGAACCGTAAGTGATCTGAGCGTACCCTGCGTGTAGTTGCGCATCGCCGAGCCGTCCCAGTCAATGAACTGCTGACCTATAGGCAGGTCGGTCGGGGGGTCGGCCGGACTACCGCCGGCCTGGAGATAGATCGTCACCCAATAGCCCGGACTACCTTCGGGGATATTGGCGTCGAAATCCGCTGTAAAAAACCCGCCGCCGGCGTCGGTCATGGCAATATCATAGTCGGCGTTGGTATGACCCCCGGCCCCGAAGGTCTCGAAGACTTGGGCCGCCGGGTCCCAGACTTGGCCTGAGTCGTCGCGGATCACCGCGTACAACGTCGCCGTCGGATCGACGTATGGATGTTTGATCTCATCGGCCATTACTTGAAACTCCTCGGATGGTCGTAGACATCAGGAGTGCCGTTCGGCGAGCCGTCCATACCCGACCACCATGCAATGTCGTCCCGAATCAAAGGCGCGTAGAACTCCAAGTTGCCGGGCCGGATACTTTCGGGACTAATGCCGTCGGCAAGGGCTGCTATTTCCGAAGCGTCGAGGGCGGCGTCCCAGATCGCACACTCGGCCACCCTGCCGTCGATATAGCCGTAGGGCGTCGAGTCGGCCGAGCAGCCTATCGAGATGCGGTCCAAAGGCGTGACGGCGGCCTTCGCGGTGCTTTCGGTATTCGAGTTGCCGCCGTCGAGATAGACTGTACGACTCGATGAACTCGTAAAGATACCCACCACATGATGCCATGTATCGTAGCTCATATTCGCAGTGCTCTGGGCCGAAACCGTGCCGGTCCCATCATAGTATCCCGCCAAAGCAGGTTGAGCGCCGCTCGGACCCAAGTATCCGATCCCCATATAGTCCGTACTCGAAACGTCGCCTACACTCAGAAAGTATTGCGAGGAAGTTGCGGCATTGGCCGTATCGACATTGCACCACGCCGCCAGCGTCAGCGGCATAGTCAGACTGATATTGCCGATGTAGTAGTAGTTTTCGGACGAGCCGTCTTCCATATTCTTCGCCGCCCACGCTAAGGGTAGGCAGAACGACAAGAGAACCAGACATACGATGACATCGGCCTTTCTTTTCATCAGTTGTTCTCCTTAATCCAGACCCGAAGCAAGTTGACATCATCAAGTCCGGCATCGGTATTGGAATCCCGCGTGATCTTGAGTCGGAAGGCTTCGCCCGCCGCCACGCTGTCCATATCGGCGCCGTCCGTGAAAGTTGCCGATGTCGTGGTCGTAATACCGCTGGTCGCGTTGGATGTACCATCGGCTGCGTTGGCGGCCGCGAAACTATCGGCGTCGATATCCAATGTCCCGGCGTCGATCCGTTCAAAGGCCACGTCGAAGTCTACATCGTTCGCGTCGGCCCCGTCGTAGGACCAATTAAGGTAGACGATAAGCCCACTACCCTGATAGCCGGGCGGCATGACGCCCTCAAAGTAGGCGTACTCTCCCGTTACCGCCGTGCCGTCGAAATCCAAAACTCTATGCGTACCCCTAACATCAGGGGTGGCGTAGTTGCTCGTGGGAAGTACGGCGTCCTTAGCGGTCCAGACCGCAAGGAGAAGTTCCTCGACTTCAAGGTTGCCCGATGCGTCGCTCACAATACCCCCGAAGTCCTGAGAGGCGTCGATATGCGCCGGACCGACAGCATCGTCGGCAAGGTCTAATGTGACAGCCGCATTCTCGGAGCCTGAGCCTACGACGGTAATCGTGGCCGAACCCGCATCCGCTACCGTTGCGACGTAATTGCCCGTTGTATGTGTAGCAAGCGTAATGAGATCGTTCAAACTACCGGCCCCCGTACCACCTTCATTCACAGCCCAGGGGTTCGCGGTGTTGACGAGGTTCTCGGCAATCGTGCCGTCGGCAATATCGGTTAGAGTGGCCTCCAGGGGCTGATAAGCCGCATCGGATTCGGTCGTATTATAGACCCCCGTACCCCCTTCGGTCAGGGTCCCGGCGTCAAGGGTCGTCGTGCCCACACTGGTCAAGACCCCACCGTCGATCTTGAAGTAGTTGCCCCCGTCGGTATCGCCTACCCGAAAGTCGTTGACATCAAGGGCTGCAAAATAGGCCCCGAAGTCGATTGTGTCGTTGGCGTCGGGATTGCCGATGTCGTCCCAGGCCGTCGCCCCCCCGCCTCCTACCTGAGCTTCCCAAATGAGTGAGTCTGAGGCGGCGTCATAGACCAGAACGTGATTGTCCGTAGAAGGCAGGGTAACGAAAGCCGGTATCCACATCACCTGATTGGCGTCGTGATAGACGGGCAGCGGTGTGTCCAGAGTCGCCGAAGGTTCGAGGTCCAAGGCAATTTGCCCAACGGCTGAAACGCCCGGCGCTGCGGCGCTGCGCAAGGTCAAGTCGGCCCAGCACGGATCGTCCGAGGCCCCGCCGCTTCGGATGTAATATCCTTCCGTACCATGAGTGAGATACTGGGTATCGCCGTTGACATCGGTAATGAGCATCCGATAGGCCGTCTCATTGCGGTAGTCGATCAGCCGGTAGAATGGAATGGGGATCGAGATCATCGTGGGCTGCGCGGCGAGATACGCCGTGACGGCCATCGCAAGGATCGGCACGCACCATAACCGCTTCTTCATAACTTACATTCCCAACAACGTCGGTTTGCCTAACGTCAGTCCGGTATTCGTCAGCCCGCCCGTTAGGACCGTCGAGGTCCTACCCTTGGCGGCGGCGAGTCTGCGCCTAACTTCCTCTTCAGCGAAGAGTACCGACGGGCTAAAGAGGCTCGGTAAAGGAAACGTCTTGGCCTCATACCCCGTGTGGACGCGCTCCCACCAGTCCCGGACCCCGGTTCTAATATTCCGGCCCAAGGGTGCATTCTGAAAGAATCCGCCCGACGTTAGCGCCCCGAAGGGACTAGCGCTAAAGTAGCCTGCCGCCGTCTTTTTTTCGCTCCCAGCCATATCACGTCGTCTCCGATGCCATTGCCCGACCCGTCGTTTTCGAGGACTTCATGCCGTTCTTCCGACACGCCGTATTGAGATCGCGCTCATATTCCTGCAAAAGAAGCGCCCTTTCGCTTTCGGGCTTACCCAATGACTTGGACGCCACATACGCCAGCCACCCGGCTATCGCCAGAGTTAGCGACCCGTCGAGTCGTGGAAGGTCCTCGTCGCCGACCAGCCATACGTACTTCGCATACGCCTCGTCCTCGTCCATAAGGATATATTGACCGGCCTCTTCATAGGGGTAGCTGACGCTCCGGTCGTCTTCGTCTATGAGATCAATCACCCGCACGCAGTCCGGCGGCTTGTTATAAGCGTAGTCCCAATCAGACTTGCCGGGCAGACCGGCGCCCGTTAGGTACGCGCCACAGGTCTCGTACTTCGTCGCAGAGGCCCAATTCTCAAGACTTAAGACGTACTTTAGGGAAAGGTCCCACACCGAATCGAAGACCCGAACCATCTTTTCGGTATTGGCGCCTACAACGCTCTCGGTGATAACGTCGTAAGTATTGCCGCCGCCTAAGCGCAAAGCTGCAAGGGCGTAGATGTCTGTCTTGCCCGTCGCCATTTGACATCAATCCCCTAAAAGTATTACATCGGCGGTAAACGCCGAGTTCGGTTCGGCGTTCGGATCGACGCTCACGACCACACTGCCTGCCAACCAGGAGTCATTCGCATCGACGAGTGTGACGGCATTCTCGGCCAGCGCCGAGGCCGTATCAAAAGTCGCGCCGTCCATCGTAATAGTCACCGTAGCGGTAATGGGATCGTTGGCGTCCGAAAGCGTTACGATGTACTGGCGCAACCTACCGTTGAAGTTCGTAATCGTCTCGGTCGCCGCTGCATGACCCCCGCCCTCAGTCCAGGACATCTGCGCGCATTCATGCCGAAACACGGGCATCTGATTGCCGTAGCGATAAGGGTGCGTCATTACCGTCCCCATCGCCGCCAACGACCCGAAGATCAACAGGCCGACAAGAATCTTAGTTCGCATCATTATTTCACCTCAAACAAACGAAGCCCGGCGGGGCGGAGTCGAAGAAACGCCCCGCCAAGCCGAAAATGTTTACAGACCGCACTTGATGATGCGGTAATAGACCGTCACCGTCATCGTCGTATCGTTGGATGCGTTGCCGCCGTATTCCCCGTCGCCCGTGTTGTCCAATGTGAGATTCTTGTTGACAATCGCCGAGGCGGCGTTGATCTCGTCGGCGGCCATGACCCAATTCGTCAGAATGTCGGCGCCATTGTCGATGAAGCCTGTGGCTTCAATCGCCGTACCACATGCAGTCGTTCCGGTATTCCAGGAAAACTGCAAGTTGTCGGCGCTTTCGGTTAGGACCTCAGAGCCGTAATCGAGAATCAAGACAGCCGATAGCGGCCAAATGGCGTAATCGGCGCCCGGGGATGCAACCAACTCTTTGCTCGTGGCTCGAAGCGCCTTGATGTCGGCATTCGACAACTGCGCCGTGGCGACCATAACCTTTGACAGTGTGTCGTCATTGTACTGAATGGCCTGACCGTCTCCGAGCAGCAGATCATTGGAAATCGCGCTTGTGCCTTCCAGCTTGGTTTCAACCTCATTGCAAAAAACGTACACCGGGTCCAGCGCATCATTGCCGGACCCGATGAATCCACGATTTAATAGGATGTTTGAGGCGCTGTTTGTCATAGCCGCCAACGCCAGTGAGACGATTAGCAGCGAGGCGAAGACAGCCACAGCGCCCCTCAAAAGCAGTTTCTTTCGCATGTCCGTACACCTTCTTTCTTTCGTTATGGCGTGCCCACGTTCGTCGCCCAAACCTGCGCCCGGTCGCTCGGCGGAGGACCGTTGGAAATCCATGCGTCCAACGTGATCGTGCCGTTACTGGTCGTGTTGTTGTAGTACAACCGCACGTGACGCTCGTTGCATTCCATCGGCAACGTTCCACGATAAATCCACGCCCCCGCCGTTGCAAATCGCGCGTCCGTCACCGTGATCTCGGCGCCGGCGGCGTTGGAAATCATCAGTACGGTACGCGCCGAACCAAAAGCAACGGTGGAATCGCACTGCAACTCAATACTGATCGTGTCGCCGTTGTCGGTCGGCGCCGTGTTTGTGCGAATGCACAACCACATCTCACCGCCGACGCCAAGGCGATTGTTCAATACTTCCACGTCCAGCGTATTCGTACACGCCGCAGCAGCCGTAATCGCCTGGGCGTCACTAAACTCGCCGATTGCATTGTGAACCAACATAGTCGAACTCCTTTCCTGTGCCTAAACCGCAGCCACAGCGGCTTCGGTGATTGTAATAGCCCGACTCTGACGGATCGGCACGTCACCAAACATGGGAAGTCTAATATTCCACGGATTATCGGCAGACCACTGGATGTTCTGCTTGCTCTCAGCGAGGATCAGAAAGTGCGTCATTATCCTCGGAGGCACAAACATCATCTTGGGCTCGGGACCGTGAAACGCCTCGTTGATCGCTTGGTAGAGCAAACGAATCGTGGAGTTACTGACGCCGGAAATCGCCGTCTCAATGTTCCTAATCCTGGCGACCGCCCGCAGATCGGCAATCGACGGACCGAAACTCCAAGAGAGCTCCGCCTGCCATTCCAGCCGATGTTGCGTCGAATCGTCCGGGTCGGCCTCGACATTTTGATCGCCGAGATCGAGGTACTCAAAGCCCAACGCCGGATCGTGCATCGGCACACGCAGCGTGACTTTCTCCTCGCCAAGCTGGAGTATCCAGATCGACGTGGTATCCGCACTCGCACCCGTACCCGTACCCCCGGCGTCGTACACGCCGTAGTCGGCCGCCGTTGAAGGGTCGGGATTCAACTCATGGTACGTCGCACCCGTCGCGTTGTCGGGCGTCTTGTACCTCACTTCCAGACCATCGAACTTTTCCGGGTCGGCGGAACTGTCGCTACTAAGTAGCGCATTCTCACAACTCTGGCCCAGAGCGTCCCAGTGCGCAGCCTTGATGGCGCGGGCCTTGCGCAAAGGGTCGGCGACCTTCATTAGCGTATCGCGCGGCACGGCAATCGAGTCGTGGAACATCGCAATATCGTCGGTAAACTTCTCCCACTGCGCCACAGTCCTTGGCCAGTAGCCGCCGAGCTTTGTGACCGTCGCGGTGGGCAGTGACGTTTGCCTTGACCCCGTGTGCGAGAGCATACCATTGGCGCCGTGTACGGGAATGTACCGGATCATAGGATTCTCGCGGGTCAGGTTCTTGACCGGCTCGATGAAACGCTCGTCCTTCTGCAAAGCCGCAAGCGTCACACCGGAGTAGCGGTCGGACAATCCCTGTTCGGCCATTGGATGGCCTCCTTTCCGAAACACAAAACAAATTGTAGAGTCGGAAGTTGGCCGGTCCCAATGACCGGGGTTCCTGGCGCTTTTACGCCCGCTTTAAGGCGGTCCCTACCTTTCGGGACTCAGCACCGGGGCGCTCCGTGCGGAGCGGTTGGCCGGATATTCCCAATAAGCTGCAAGAGTTGGCCTGTTACGGGGTCTTACAGCGTTTTGATTTTCGCCACTTCGTGCGGGGGATAGTGCGTCCTTCCGTCGCCGACCCCCTCTTTCACGATCTTTTCATTTAGAGTACGAGCGTCGCCTTCCGTGTCTACGAAGGCGCCGCTTTTAAGATGTACCCTGACCTTCACTTGCGAAGTCTTTGTTTTGGTCTTGGCCATCGCTCGTGCCCTTTAATTCAACCAAGTCGATATAGTCTACTCGATGGCCCGGTAAAAACTTCAGGCCGTCCCAAACACCTTCACGACACGCCGAACGCACCGCTCTATCAACCTTCTTTTCGTCCGACAGACCGCGAATCCTGACGTTGTGGTAAGCGTCTGTTATGTGTACAACCAGTTCGTATTTCTTCATCTTCGAGTTTCTCGTCCCTTATTAAATCGACGGGCCCAAGACCCGATACGTAATCCAGCTTCTCAGCCGGACCCTTCTCGTCGGCCTCAAGCCATACCCTTGCGCCCTTGAATCTGGTTTTCGTTGAGATCAACATCATCTCTTCGGCCATAAGCTCGGCGTGTGCGGGAACTCCAGCTTCGCCGCCGCCAAGCGCTGCGCAAAATCGCTCTTCTCGGCGCCGGGCCGCGTGCCGCTCTCCAAAGAACCCTCGCCAAGGTGCGTATCGTACATCACCGCATGTAAGCGCCATAATAGGGGGTGATTGAACTGCCTTATAAGCTGCTGCAATACCCCGCCCTTCTCGGCCACAACCTCCGGGGCAAGACCCTGATTCTCAACCGCAAAAAGCGTATCGTCCATGTGCCGAGCAAACGCAATCGCAGCCTGCTTGCGGTCCTCCTTCTGCGCCCCAAAAGCCTTCTCCAACGCCTTCTCAACCTCCGCAGCCGCGTCGGCCGACGCCCGCTGCTCAGCCTGACGCCGCGCTACAAGCTCGCCATACCCCTCGCCAATCAACTTGCGAGCCTGCCAAGGCAATAGACCAAGCTCCTTAGCCTTCGCCTCGTCCTTGGCAACCGCGCTCGGTAAAGCCTCCAACTCGCTCTGGGTCAAAACAGCTTTGAGATCGTCGGTCACAAGAGAGTCCAGACCATACGTGCCCTTCTCGTCCGGCAAACCTAGCTTCCTAAGTATCTCACGATGCGACTGCTCCAATTCGGCCGGCGGAGTATCGGCGCCCGGGACAATAACCGCAGCGCCAATCTTCTTCCTGGCTTCAGGAATGCTCTTAAACGCCGCCTCCGGCGTCTCAAACCGACCAAGAATCTCAAGATCAGCCTCCGACATGTCGCCCAAATCGTAATCCTGCACCCACTCAGCGCTGCTCTTCGGCATGTCCTATCCTTTCCGTCAAACTTCTGTGCTTGGCCTTGGCCTCGGTCCGTTCGGCCTTTACAAGCTCCAACTCAATGCCCGCCTCCTGAAACATTCGGGCAATGACATTGTGCGTGTGAGCCTGCGCCAGATTCTCGATCCGACCGAAAACGTTGAGCTTCGCAAGACCCGCCAAATACTCAAAAACCTCCCGACCGGCAGGCGTCGCAAACACTTTCTGCATACTCTGCCGCAGACCGTCATCCATTCAATACCTTCTCAGCCTCGGCGCCGCTCTTCGACGCCTGAGCCGAGTCCTTGTCCACCTGAGCCTGTAACTGAGCCGCCTGAGCAACCAAACGCATCCTCTGACGAGCCTTGAACTGCTCGCTGTTGACGCCCCGTATCGCGTCCTGATAAAAACCGCCCTCGTCCAATACCCGCTCCACGCCGACCGGAACATTCAACACGTCCGAAGCACCTTCGGGATCAAACGCCGCCAACGCATTCACCGTCGCCAACGGACCCAAAACCCGGTCCCTAATGTTCTTGTCCTCATACGCCCGCGCCAACGGTCCGGTGTACCTAATAATCACCTTGCCGGAAATCCGGCCCGTGTAGTACAAATCCTGCACAATAGGAGGCGGCGGCGGCAACCGACCGACCTCTGCGTGTATCTGCCACATCCGGTCGTGAATCGGCTCCAATAAATGAGGCTGTACAAGACCAATCCGGCCGATCAAAGCCGCAGCTTGCTCCCCGGCGCGATGCGAAAACTCCGGTATCGTCATCTGCTTCTGCGCCATTGTCATCATCAAAAAGAAGGGAAGATGAAGCATCTTCTCAATCTCAGCCTCGCTGCGCTCCACCAAATCTTTGCCAAATGGATAATTGCCGGGCCGCTTGTATAACGGCACAATCGCGTCACGATCCAAATCCCCTACATACGTGACCCCGTCGGCCTGCATCTGAATATCCAACGCCCGATTCTTCTCAGTCGTCACCAAAGGCTGCGCCGCCTCCCGCTGCGCAGCGTCCAAAACAGACTGGTACTCAATATGCAAACGCTTAATAGACCCTATCCCCGTCCCCAACGGACCCCGACCATACGTCTCATTGCCCCTGAGAAAATACGGCCAATCGGCAAACGGCTGTGTCCAATAACCGCCCGATTGCAATATCCCCGTCATCATACCACCCCGTGTAGGAGCCGAAAACTGATTCTTGTCGCTACCACGCTCAATGTAAAACTCCACAAACGGACGACGCGCCTCCAAAGGTAAATCCACACCCTCCAATAGAGAATCACCGGTCTTATAAACGGCGTGAACGAAACGAAATGACTTGAACGGCTCACTATACGCCGCACGACATAAAGCCGCACTACACGCCTCACCCCACTTCTCATACGCCTCAAGAGCCGTCATCTCCGACAATACGTGAACTGCAATCAATCGGCCCCAGTAATCACGCTGCCAATATGCCTCCAACTGACTGATGTGCTTGAAAAACGGCCTGCCAATCCCCCGCTTAGGATTCCCACAATAAACCAAAGGATTGCCCAACGTCAAAGTATCCAACGCCAAACCAGGTAACATCGAATGCCAATTCGAGGTCTCATAATGATCCGTCATCGCGTCCCGACAGTCCTGCAACCACGCCTGAACCTCATCGACCTCATTCAACTCCACCTCGGGGAACGTGTAACCAAACCAGCCCCGACGACTAAAAACGTTGCCCACCAATGCGTCCGCCGCCTGCTCAGCCGCCGTTACAGGCTTGCTCGAAAAAATGTACTCACCACGCTTCTCGCCCTTTTCTGTCGCCCCACCGGACCGCATATCAGCCGCCTGCGTCGGACTCAAATCCGGCCTGGCATAACGAATGACCTCCTCCCACAAATCCTCCGCGTTGCCCCGCTCGGAATCACGCTCCATCAAACCCTGACGTAACTCGATCCGCTGAGCGCAACTACGCTGCTCCTGCGCCGTCCGACCCGCCGAAATCGCCGCCTGCGTCGCTGCATCAGCCATAGAGACATCCCCCCTGCATGTCGGCGTAACGCCGATGAGGCCCCGACTCCAAGCAATCCCGTAATAGAACCCAGTCGGCCGACACGCCGTCTGTTACCCAAACATCCAGCATGTCATTACATTCCACCCGCCAAAATCGGCCGTGCTCAGCCGCATCAATCCATCGACAAACCGGATAGCCGAGGAAAGGAATGCTGCCCAAGAGTATAGCAAGACGACCTACATCCATCGCCACACGCCGAACGCCAAACGAGAAATCGCGGTCCTCGGCTGTTACCAATACGCATGAACCACCCCGATAATCAGGATGTAGCTTGGCATAAACAGCCAACATCCGAGGCTTGTGCCCGGACTTCGACCGCCCGCCCGCACTTTCAGGCTTGCGCCACGGCAACGCCAAAGCCGCCAACAAACCGAAAAAACTACGCCTATTCGTTTTCATACCGCCTTATCCAACTGCCCATTCTTTAGGTCGAAACGCACTCTATACCGGGTTTTGCACCTGTTACAAGTCCAAACCAACCGGCCCACCGCATAAGGCAAGATGATCGTATCACGCTCACCACAACTACACCCCCAGTCTATCGGCCTGCGCCGAACCTTGAGTTGCGTGGTCTGAGCAACCTGACCGGACCTAAATACGCTGCCCGGAGTCACGATGATAGACTCACCATTGTTCACTTCTTGCCCTTCATGCTCTGAAATGTGCCGTTGACCAAAGCCCAATACCTGTCCGAACCGTGCTTGACCTTCGGATACTCGGCGGCCACGCGAGCCTTGGCCTTAGCCCACAAATGCTCGTCCCG
>CAZYXP010000012.1:0-1632 GCA_964651325.1 uncultured Phycisphaeraceae bacterium | reverse complement strand
CAACCCCTTCAGACATTCACATACCGCCGCCTACGCGGTGCGTTACGGTCGAAAGGATGTACCCTTGCCACCGAGACAGACCGCACTACGTTGGCCCTGGCGTCGCCCAAAACCTTGCCGCCAATCACGTTATAGCGATACGCCAAAGCCAAAGTCTGTAAAGCGTCCGCAGGGTGACTCGCAAAGTCGTGCACCGGAAGCTTGGAAAAACAAGCCCCATCCTCAAGCCATTCGTAACGGTAATAAGCCAAAGCCCTTAGAACCTCAGCACACTTCCGCGAGTCCCAATGCGTCTTGTTGAATATCTCCCGGACCGCCGCTATCCCCGCCGACTTGACACGCGGAAACTCAACCGGCGTTACCCTTAAACCGGCGTTTTCGTAGATGTCCTTCAAGATAAGACCAGACCCCTTCTCGTGCTGCATCACGTCCTGCGGCATGTAGCAGAATCGCTCAGGGTTGGGCGGGTAGAGATAGGGCTTAGCCAGCACCTGCTTGGCATGGTACGTCGCACCCCGCCCGGTCTGCACATACCCCTCGATGATATTGACGCACTGACCGATGAATTGGACGTACAAAACTACAGTCGCATCGCCGTAACCTAAGTCCCAGAAAGTGTATACAGGGGCTTCCTTAGTCCACGGTACAGAGCCGATCCGCCCTTCACGCCGAGCCTCATCCAACTCTTGTGAGTACACAGCACCCTCGACACTCGCCTCAAACGCCTCTTCCGGCGTGGAAGGGTACTCTCGCTTCATCTCTTGCCTAAGCCCGCCGGGACCGTCTTTGGTAAGAGCATACCACGCCCGCTGTGAGCCGTCCAGGACGATACCCAACCCGCCCTCAAGCTCGTCAAAATAGGCCCTAAGCTCATCGCTCACCCTTACGTCGTCCCACGGCGTTACGCAGTTGGCCTCGTCGCCAAACCACGAAAAGAAGTGGAACCTGTACTCAAGGGGGTTGAGGCTCGTGCCGTCCCTGTCGGCCTGAGCCGTCCTCGCCTGGGCCTCTTGGCAGAGGTCCCAAAACTGACCTACCGCACCTTCAGCCGTACTCTCTACCACCACCTTCCCACCCTTCAGTGGGTGGACACTCGGCAAAGTGCCCGTCTGTATCTCTGTCGCTCTCGATGGGTACTGAGCGCATATCTTGCCGTACTCTGAAATGTGAAGCCTGTGTGTAGTAGCCGACCGAAACGAGACCGCTACGCGGATACTCGATCCGTTTTTCAGCTTCAAATGCCCCTTGTCAAGCTCGACAGCCGGATTCCACCGCCTGACGTGGGGTGGCAGGTTTTCGTACGGTAGCTTGATCTTCGTCTCGAAGATGTTTTGGGCATCCAGCTTCGTATGCGCCACAACCCCACACTGAAGATCAGAGGTGAAGAGGCAGTCGTCCAACATGTCGATAGCGATCTCGCTCGAAAAACCCTGCTGCCTTGCCTTCAAGATGACATCCAAGCCATGCCGAGTCTTGCGCCATGCTTGAGGATTAGGGCGCTCTCTAAACGGGACCCTCTGCCCAGCTTCATCGACGATAGTGTAGAGCGTGTTCAGACGCCATGCCTTGCTCTTGAGGCACTTGTCCAACTCAGCTTCGGTCTTCGGTAGTAGCATCCCTGCCCTTTATCCA
>CAZYXP010000011.1:0-32246 GCA_964651325.1 uncultured Phycisphaeraceae bacterium | reverse complement strand
GCCCGGAGCGGCGACGTACCCGAGGGCACATTCCAGGCCGCCCCATAATCGAGCTCCAAAGCGCCAACGTTCACGGGCAGAGTTAGATCTTCGGCAATGAGAATCGTGCCGGGGCCGTTTCCGTCGAAGCCATGCAGCGCCGCGAATGATCCATCCGTCGGCGCGCTGTTGAAAAACCCACCGCCCGGCGTAATCCCGGCGCCGCCGACCTGAAGCGGAAAGAATGGAGGGCTCAAATCCTGAGTCACCCATCCGGAGAAGGTTCCCGTCTCAAAGCTCTCATTCACCCCGCCGCACGTACCCAATTCCGGCGGACATTGGACGTCCATACACTGAAAGCCGAGCGAAAAAACGCCCCCTACCGCCAGACAATCCGCCTCAGGGATTCCGTCCTCGCACACCCCCGCCAATGTGTCGCAGCACGCGCCGGCGCTCGGGTCGTCGCAGACGCAAACATCCGTTGCAATAGCCGCACAATCCGGACCCCATGCGACGTTGCAGCATTCCGGCGCCACCTCGCACACGCTATTGCAGCAGGCCCCTGAATTGCATCCGGGTGTCGCGTTCGACTCGAAGCAAGATCCGGTCCCCGGACAACTTGGATCCGGAGCCGTGCAAACACCAGGGCAAAGCACCGGACCTCCCGACGCGCCAGAGGCCTCGTCGGCACATGTGGCATCCCATGCCGTGTCGCAGCAGAAACCATCGAGGGTGCAGACCGTGCGACAGCAGCACTCGTCTATGCAACCCGGCGAGCCATTACCGACGGGGTCGCAGCAATCCCCGGTAGCGCCCACCGGGCATTCAGCTATAACGGGCGGCTGACAAACGCAATTCGTCTCGGCCAGCGCGACACACTCCGCCCCCCAAACACCGTCACAGCAAGACGGCATCAACGCACAAACCGTCGTGCAGCAGGAAGCGTCGCTGCAACCACCAGTCGCATTCGCCACGCAACAATTGCCCGTTCCATCCGTGCACGCAGTAAACGGTGAGCACAAATCGCCACAGAGCGTTGCGGCCCGTCCGGCGCACGTGGTGTCCCAACCAGTTTGGCAGCAAAAAGGATCGGCGCTGCAAACCGCGTCGCAACAGGTCGCATCACTGCAGCCCGGCGAACCATTGGGCTCACAGCAATTACCCTGCCCGGGGCATCCCCCGCCACCGCCGCCGCATGCGGACGGAGGGCACGTTGAAATCGCAAAGCCCGCGCAGCCGGAGTCCCACTCCACGTCGCAGCAAAACGAATCGAGGAAACAAACGTCTTGGCAGCACGCAGCATCCGAGCAACCCGGCGTGCCGTTGGCGGCGCAGCAATCACCGGTTCCGGGACAGAGACCCACCCGCTCGGGCCCATCCGCGGGGCGATCCGACGGTGCCACCACCGACCGAGGCCCAGAGTCTCCGCCAGACGCACTACGCGGCGGATACGGCGAATCCGCACGTTGTCCCTTCACAGGCCAAACAACACAAAAAGCAACAACGATGGCCAAAAGACCGATATTTGCACGACGCATGGACATGGTCCGCTCCTATCTACATGAAGACTTGAATCTGCATTCATGACCCGATATTAAGGCGCCAAGATACCATGCGTTCGCATGCGGAATCAAGGTGCTATTCGCGGTTTGCCGGTCGTACTTGCATGGTCCGAAAACATGCAGGTGCCGAAGCGGACCTAGAACAGCAGCACTGAAAATCGCCCGGTAGCCGATCGAAGATTTCGTGGATTTGGGCCAAAATGCCGAACTACTCGGGAATAAACCATGGCATTCCAGTATTTGTGGTTCGCTGGGACGGATTCCCGCGTGAAAGTCCACGGATGGTTTGGTCTTGACGAAGTAGAAGCTGCCTCATGAACCAAGACTTGAAAACACGATTCGAAGAGATCGCGATGCCGCACTTGGATTCGGTCCTTCGCGTCGCCCGCAGCATGACCCGAAGCGCGCTCGAAGCAGAAGACTTGACGCAAGAAACCTACACCCGGGCGTTCCAATCCTTCGATGGATTCGAGCTTCGCGAATACGGCGCCAAACCGTGGCTACTCAAAATCCTGCAAAACGCGTTTTACTCATCGTTGAAACTTAAACGCCGCCAGCCCACCTTGCTCGATTGCGTCGATTTTGACAGCTTTGAGGAGGAAATCGGCAATGCCGCCGCGGAACCGGCTACCGCCGAAACGCTGAACTGGGAACACATCGACGACGAGCTTCGAATCGCATTCGAAGGCCTCCTGCCCGAGTTTCGCACGGTGATTCTGCTTTGGGCGGTCGAGGGTCTTAGCTACAAGGAAATCGCAGTCGCCTGTGACTGTGCGATCGGAACGGTGATGAGCCGGCTCTACCGAGCGAGGCAAATCCTGGGGCGACAGTTGCGCACCTACGCCAAGCAGCGCAAGCTCAGTACGGAAAGGTTCGACTCATGAATTGCATGAAGTTTCAGAAACTCGTGGGGGCCTTCGCAGACGGCGAACTCTGTGTCGAGAAGAACCTTGATGCCCTGGAACATTTAAACATGTGTCCGGTGTGCGCCCGGCGCGTGGCCGATGTCCAGAATCTCCGCGCGGCGCTGCTACGGATTCAGCCACCCGAGCCGGCCTCCATGGAGCTACGACAGCGTATCTCTGCGGCGTTGGATCGGGTCGTCTTGGAGGGCAGCGGTGCCGCAGTCGCGGTCGAAGCGGACGCCGATCCACACGGTGTTGCGATGTTACCGGACTCGCCCCAAACGGCACCCGACACCAAGAGATCCAGCCTCACGACCTCTAACGCAAGCCGACCGCGGCTGAGACTGTCAAGCAGCAAGGCGATACTGGCGATGGCGGCGGCGGTCATTTTTTGCGTGGGCATTTGGGAACTCCGATCCGGTTCGTCGCAAGCGCCGTTCCCGCCCAACACGGTCGAAGCGGGCACGGTGGCGGCCGCCCGCAATCAGCATGCCCATTGCCGCGGGCAGGGGCCCAATCACCACGATCCTTCGCTCCCTAGAGATTTGAAGGGCGCGGCCAAGGAATTGAGCAAGAAAATGGGCTTGCACGTCAAGGCTCCGGATCTTTCAAGCCTGGGCTTTGAGTTTGTCGGCGCGGGCGGCTGCGGCCTCTCCGGAACACCGGGCGCGCACGTTCTGTACAAATCGGAGCAGTACGGTTCCATGTTCTCGCTGTTTACCGTCGCGCGGATCAATGACCTCGACATTAAGAAAGGATCGCGCGGCGGCATGCAGGGATGCTTCATCGAAATGGGGAATCCCGAGGCGGCCGTCGTAGTCTGGCACGAAGGGGCCCAAAGCTACGTCGGTTGCGCGTGCGGCAATCTACCCGAATCAGTTGTCGAAGCCTTGGCCAAGGCGGTGCAGCAAGCGGATTGAAGTGATTTGGGGATGCAATCCCGCCGGAAATCGCCCCAAAACCGCCACGCCGCACACGGCCTCTTAAAGTAGGGGTGGAATCCCCACTTGAGCAAGTCGAGAGAATGTGATTTTTGGGTCGCATTCTTTGGGTTGTGGAGTGGAAAAGAGGAAACAGGGTGGGTATAGTGGTTATGGGAACCGGGCTAGATGGAGCCCGGCCTGCTTGCTGAACTGTTTGTTTCCTACCGATAAACTAGTGGGGGTCTGCTCCACACTGGTCCTTGTTTTGGAGATAGCTCATGAGGAATCGATCATTCGTCGGCTCGATCGTGGTCACGCTTCTTTGCTCAAGCGCTGTGTTTGCGCAAACGTGGGGTTCGGGATCTTCTGGATCTGACGTGTTGGGCAGCGCTCCGCGGCAGCTTACGGGCGCGGAGGCAACCGCCCCCGTGATCCACCTCCTGGCCAAGCGGGTTGAGGGAATCGACTGGGACGAACTCACGTTCGACGAGGTATTGAGTTGGCTTCGCGACGAGAGCGACCGCAAGGTCAACATCATCCCCCGCTGGGCGGCGTTGGCGATTGAGGGCATCGACGAGGACAAGACCGTATCCCTGAAGCTTGACAACACAACCGTCGGCGAGGTGCTGACCGAAACCCTTGACCAGGTCGATCCAAACGGAGCCGTCACCTTCCGCGGTGAGAGAAACACGCTCCGCATTTCGACGATCCAGGATTTCGACCGCAAGCTCGAATTGCGGGTGTACGCCGTAACCGACATCCTCTTTCGCATTCCCGACTTTTCGGAAAGCGCGCCGCAGATCGACCTCCAGCAAGCCTCTCAGAGCGGCGGCGGCGGCGGTGGTGGTGGCGGACAAGGTGTGTTTAGCACCGCAGGCGGTGGAGGCGCTCAGGAAGAGCTAAGTGAAGAGGGCGACGACGACGATCCCGAGCAGATTCTTGAAGACTTGGCGCAGTTGATCCGCGATACCATCGAACCATTAGGTTGGGAGACCGGCGGCCAGGGCGGCGGTGGCGGCGGCGCCAACCGGATCCGCGGATACGGCAAGCGGTCTTTGGTCGTCTTGGCGCCGATCAGTGTCCACGAGCAAATCGGCGGATGGTTCTCCAGAAACCAATAGGGTTCGAAGAACGCGTTCTCCGCCGGATACATCCGCGCGTAGCACACCCGCCCACGGGTGTAGATCGAAGCTAACATGTGGCCCGCCCGACCCCAGCAGTCGGGTGGGCCTATTTTTGTCACGGGGTGTGATTCCGTGAACCCCCATCCCCAGCCGAGGGCGGCTGAGCTACATCTTCAGTTACGCTCATTCCCGTGCCGATCAGACCCATATATACTTCCGAGGTCTTGGCACCGGAAAGAGTGAATATGAACACCCAATTCGAAATCGGCGTGATCGGCGCGGGCAACGCGGCCGAGGGAATCGTACACGGCATCCTGCGGAACAGCGTGCTGTTCGACGATCGCATGATCGCCTGTGACCCTTCCCAAGCAAGGCGAGATGTTTTTGCCAAACGATTCAACGTAGCCGTGACGGACGACAACCGCTATCTGGTCGAAAACAGCTATATCCTGATTCTGGCCGTCAAACCCCAGCAATTCACCGACGCCGTCGCCGGGTTCGCGGACTTGATACGCGAAGACCACCTCATCGTCTCCATCATGGCTGGAGTCTCAACCAAGACCATCGAGGACAGATTCCCCGACGTCAAGGCCCGCGTGATCCGCGCCATGCCCAACCTCCCCGTTCATGTAGGGGCCGGCATGGCGGGCATCTGCCGCGGAATACACGCCCAAGACGTTGATCTTCTAAGGGCCCAACGCATCTTCGACGCGGGCGGGCGATCGATCGTCATTGAAAACGAAAGCCAGATGGATGCGGTAACGGCTGTTTCCGGATCGGGGCCTGCTTACTTCTACTACTTCGTCGAGGCGCTCATGGCCTCGGGCCAGGCTGCGGGCCTTTCTAGTCAGCAAGCCGAACTTCTGGCCAAGCAGACATGCTTGGGGGCTGCCCGCATGATGATCGAATCCGACGAAACGCCGAGCATGTTGCGCCAGAAGGTCACCTCGCCGGGCGGAACGACTCAGGCCGCCCTCGAGTCGATGGGCCAAAACCAGGTTTCCGACCATATCCAAAACGCCGTGCTGGCAGCGTGGCGACGAAGCCAGGAACTCGGTCAATAGTCCAATTCTTCCCTGCTCGGGGGTTTTCCAAGCTAGATCATCGGCTACCGCACCTCCTGAAGGAGGTCCGGTAGCCGGTCAATGGTCCGATTTTTCCGCGCTTGCGGGTTCTTCGCGCTCGATTATCGGCATTGAATCCTGCCCGCGCCCGCGCTATCATCCACTAATGGGGCATAGGGTGAGGACGCGTTTGCTCGGGCTGAAGTCCGCAACTGGGGGAGGTAGAAAGTTGATGCTGAAGACCCAAGGTGTGATGTGCTTGGCACTTGGTTGCGTTGCTGTGGGTTGGATTGGTGTCGCCTCGGTCGCTGTGGCCGCGTCTGAGACCGCTGCGCCGTCTTCGGTGACGAACAACCCGACGCCAGCCGTGGCGCCGATCACGGCGGCAGGCGGCCCGAACGCCTTTGCCACCGACCGAATCATCGTCCGATTCACGCCGGCAGCGATGGAAGCCAACAGCGGCGTCCCGCTCTTGCAGGGTGTTGGCGACCAACTCCAACCGGCCGTCAGCGCGGCCGTACACGACACCTGCCGCGCTTGGGGCGTGACGACCATGCGCCGATGCTTTGCCGAAGCGTTCGCCCATCCGGAAGCAGCCAAGCAGGTGGGCCTGGACCGCACTTTTGTCCTCGACGTCCCGCCGGGCACAAATGTCTCAGCCATGGCAGCAGAATTCCGCGGTTTCGCCGGGGAAGTCGAGTCGGCAGGGGTGGATGGCATCGGCGGTGTGGCCGATGCCTTTATTCCCGATGACACGCATTTCCCAACTCAATGGGGATTGGACAACACGGGACAAACAGCACAGTTTCCACCGGCCGGAACGCCCGACGCGGACATAGACGCCCCCGCCGCGTGGGCCATCCACACCGGAGATGTGGGCACCGTTACCATCGCCATTGTCGACAGCGGCGTCAGCATGCACAACGACTACGCGGCCCACGTGATCGGCGGCTTCAACACCACGACCAACACCAGCTCCAATCTCAGCGACGCGACGTCGTGTCTACACGGAACCCACGTCACGGGCATCGCGGCGGCAATAGGCAACAACGGACAAGGCGTCGCTGGGGTAACGTGGGGCGCGAACATTCTTCGCGTCAAGGTATTGGCGTCCTGTTTCGGGTCCGTTTCCGATACGGCCGAGGGCATCATCTGGGCGGTCGACAACGGCGCCGACGTCATCAACATGAGTCTGCAGTTCTACAATCTTGATGCGACCAACATTCAAATCTTTCAGGCGGCTGCCGACTATGCCGAAAGCAACGGCGTGCTCGTCGTGGCCGCAGCCGGCAACGGCCCGGCGTTTGTCGTCGCCTACCCTGCCATTCTTCCTAACGTCATGGCGGTGTCCGCAACAAACAATCGAGACAATCTCGCGGCCATTTCCAACTTCGGCTGTCAAGTTGACGTGGCCGCACCTGGAGAGGGTATCTGGTCCACATGGGGGTCATCCCCCAATGCCTATGCGTGGAACACAGGCACGTCGATGGCAACGCCGATGGTCACGGGCCTGGCGGCTTTGCTCAAATCCTATCTTCCAGGCGCCACGCCGGCGCAGTTGTGGCAGATGATCGAGGATAGCGCCGACCCGTTGGGCGATTCGTGCGATCAATGCGATCAGGTCAACCATTGTGGACCAGACAGCCCATGTGGTCCGGGCAATGGGTGCAATCCGGATTGGAATTTCAAGTTTGGATCAGGCCGCATCAACGCCGGAACCGCCATGGCGGCCGCCGCGGCGATCCCCAGGGTGCTCTCAAGCGATCCGCCCGACGGCGCGATCGACGCCCGCCAACCGCACGATTTAGACGGCGCCAATCCGACAGGTTGGGATCAGGTGACGCTTACGTTTGACAACGACGTCTCTACCTTGGCACCTTCAGATTTTTCGCTGATCGACAGCGACGGGACGCCCGGCCCGACGGTGCTCAGCGTTGTCGCGGAAACTCAGAGTACGGCCACGCTGATGCTCGACGGCCCGATCGCCGTGGGCAAGTGGACCACCGTCCGCCACACGATCACAGACACCAGCATTCGCCTGGGCTATCTTCCCGGCGACGTCAACGCCGACGGCGTATCGGCGCCGGCGGACATCCTAGCGGTGATCGACGGGCTCAATGGCATAACCACGCTCGAACTCTGGCAGGCGGACGCGAACCGCAGCGGCGTAGCAGGCCCCGAAGACATCCTCCGCGTGATCGACCTGCTCAATGGCGCAGCAGCGTTTGATCCCTATCTGGACGCTTCGCTTCCGTAGCAAGCTATCAGCCGTCAGCCATCAGCGGTCAGCCGGACGGCGGTCTCCCCAACGGCGGGTGGCCCGAGTCCTATTGGACATGGGAAGGCCGATGACCTTGCGGTGGGTGTGCTTTGGGAATCAGGGAAGGCGATGGGTTGGCGATCACCGAGCGGATGGTCCGAGGGCTGACGCCCGCGCGCTTCCGAGCCGCATGCTTCAGTTTGCGCGGCCATGCGTACGAGCGCGCCGCAAGGACTCAGCATCACGCCAGTCCAAGACACCGCGCGGGCCGAAGCCCGCAGGTCGGTTCGATTTGCACATCAAACGATGTCATCCCAACAAGCGCCGTCATCCCAAGGCTAGGGAATTGCTCTTTCTACGCCAACCACCTGAGCATAACCAAATCGAACATAAGTGCGGCCACAAGAATTAGCCACAGTTGCCAAACGATCGAAGCGTACGGAGGTTCATGTACGAGTTTGGGGCGTGCGGCGAGTTTCAGTTGCGGAGGGTTGGCGGCGCTTCCGTAGAGCTCCCGCTCCTCAGCGAGGCGCGCGCGGCAGCGTTCGATCATATTCCCAGCTTCAACTGCGCTAAGGCGCAATTGAGCGGCGTATCGCACGATTCTCCGACGCCTGGCTCGGGTGAGGCGACCGTTTCGAATCTCATCCTCGATCAATTGCCTGAAGATCTCGCGCTGATCGATAGGCGCGGCGACCGCGCCTAGTCTGCTCTCCGCGGACGAATCTCGATGCGGGGATTCCCCCGGCGGCTGTTTGTGTACCATCGACTCCCCTCCAATCGTTGATTCTAGGCCGGTAAGAAACGACGATCGAATCGGACAGGCAAAACGCAACAGGGAGATCGCCGGAGCGTGAATTATCGGGAGCGCCATCTGCGTGGCCCCTTTGTAGCGCAGCAAACACGTCACGCGAAACAAGCCTGTTTCATGTGAAACATGCTTGGGGCAAGGCAGCATGACTCTCTGCGTTGGTTGTTCGGGCGGAAGTGTGCGTACGAATAATTCGGGGGCTAGCAGTATTCAGAGCACGGGGCGCAAGCCCGGTTACCTCCGCCCCCGCCAGGTCCGCAGGCTTGCGCCAGCGGCTCGGAGTGCGCGAGATCCTCGGATCGCCGATCTCGCGATCAACCATCGCCGGCTTGGAAGCGACTGAGCGGCTTGGCCGCGAGACGTGCCGATTGGGAGCGTGGCGGCCCCAGAGGTCCGCAGGCTTGCGCCAGCGGCTCTGAAACGGCGTTGTGAGATGGCGATGGCGAGACAAGAACGCCCGATTTTGGTGGACCGGACCTATGGGACGTGCCTATAATGTGTCGGGGCAGGCCAGGGGGCTTGCCTTTGGGGTGGTCTTGGCGTCCGACCGGCCGCGAAACGGCGTTTCGCTTGGCCATTGTGGCGTAAGGGCCTTGGCATACGTGCGTTGGATCAAAAGGGGATTCACTGTGACGATCGAGACGAGCCATGGGGTGATTATCGGGCCAACCGTTGTCGAATGCCACGCTGAGCCGGTTGCGATGGAGTGCTCGCGGGCATCTCTGAAATCTCTGCTGCTGGTTGCTGGAATCATCGTGGCGTTCTGGGTCGCGTATCAAGCGCTTGCCACGATGTTCGCTGCCTGACCGCGGATCA
Organism: uncultured Phycisphaeraceae bacterium; assembly: GCA_964651325.1. GTDB lineage: Bacteria > Planctomycetota > Phycisphaerae > UBA1845 > UBA1845 > JADFOB01. The sequence continues at coordinate 22,802 of CAZYXP010000011.1, read as the reverse complement.
CCGCGCCGTAGACCGCGAATCGATTGGGATCAGGCTTGTCCTGCATTGGCTAACGGGTCTCCCACATCCGTGTGCTCATCGGGATGGGCCGCCTCGTGGTCGGCCGGTTCGACATGAGAGGTTATGTGAACGCGATCCGAGGGGAACTTGGATCGCATCGCCTCCTCGACGCCGGTCACCCTTGCATGGGCTTCGTCTGTTCGCATTTCGTCGGGTACCAAAATGTGAACATCGACCCACAGTTCTTTGTTGGCTTTGCGACATCGGAGCTGATGGAACCCCGCGACCTGCCTTCGCGTCACCGCTTCATTTAGCACGCTGGTTAGCGTTTTTGCTACCTCCGGGTCCAATTCATCCATCAAACCGGAAAACGACTCGCGCATGAGCCGCAGACCGGTCATCATAATGTACGCCCCTACGAGAATGGCCGCCACCGGATCGAGCCACCGATATCCGGTAATCATGACCAACCCCACTCCGCCAATCGCCGCGGCCGAGGTCCACATGTCGGAAAGCACGTGGCGACCGTTGGCGATGAGGATGAGTTCGTTGTGCTGCTTCCCGACGCGAACGAGCGTTGTTCCGAGAATCAAGTTGATCGCGGCCAGCCCGCCCGTGATGGCCAGCCCCAGTTCGAGGTTGCGCAGTTCCGGACCTTGCGCGAGCGATCGCACGCCCACATATACGACCGATAGCGACGCGACAAAAACCAGGGATCCTTCAAACCCAGCGGAGAAGAAGGCAATGCGCCCGTGACCGTAGGGGTGATTGGCGTCCGCAGGCCGCTGGGAGTACCACAGGGCGATCGCGGCAAATGCGGTCGCAAATCCGTGGACGACTGATTCAGCCGCGTCGGAGAGAATGACGGCGCTGTGGGTGAGAAAAAACGCGAGCATCTTGCCCGTGAGCATGACGACCGAAGTCCCCAAGCTGATTCTCATTACGAGTTTGCGTGAATCGCGCATGGGACATTGCCTGCCGTCGGGGCCGTGCTACACGGCGTGACGTTACCAGAGTTATGGGACCTGGCAAAGCGGGGTCGATCTGGGTCGCATCAGTCTTCAGCATTCAAGTCCGGGTGCCACGAGGGCCAAAGCCCGCGGTTCGGGTGGTTCTCGGATCGCCGGTCTCCTGATCGGCATGGACGGGTTAGGACGTGAGCCGTGTCCTATGGAAGATTGGCGGGCCAGGGTCCGCAGGCAGGCGCCCGCGGCGTATCGGGCGGGGTCCGCAGGCTCGCGCCAGCGGCTCTGATACGGAACGCCGCTGGAAGTGCCGCGAATACAGGCCACACTCGGAATCCCCTGCGGAATTGATCCGGACCACATGTCGGCTATGATCTGGTAGGGATCGCGCGGTGGCGGCTCCCTGGCGGGCCGATGTGCGGCTTGCCAGCGTGATTGGCTACGATCGCCGGGCGATGAGTATGTGTGCGGACCGGGGTCCTTATCGGAGGTAGCGCTGGCGGATGCGTTGTACAGTCGGGAAATCACTGAGAAGGCAGGTGGGGTTCACACTGATCGAGTTGCTCGTGGTCATCTCGATTATCTCGCTGCTGATCTCCATCCTGTTGCCCTCGCTAAGCCGAGCCCGATCCCAGGCCAAGGGGGTTCATTGCGTTGCCAGGCTGAAAGAGTTCGGCAACGCCTTGGCCGCCTACGAGAACACCAGCCGCGGAGTGCTTCCGCCCGCGAGATGGTTTCCGGACCCCGGCGGACTTGATGACCTCGATCCCAGCTCGGAGCCTTCGGAACCCATTGAATACGGTTGGGCCGAAATCCTGTTTCCGTATGTCTACAAAGAGGAAGTGCGCGAGCCGATGAACTACCCGGTGTTGCGGAATATCAATGGCCGAAAATGGCAAGAATACTTCATTTGCAAAGCCGTCGGTGATACGGACGTCAGCAGTGGGCATTATCGCGTGTATTTGCCCTCTTGGGCGGCGGGGAGCTACGGCGTAGGTCGCGGCGAGGTGTACGGCGACGAGGTTCACGCCAACCCTGATCGCGCCGCGAGCCGGGAGCGTATTCGTCCCAAGATGCCGCTCATAGGCGACGCCAACGAGTTTTCTGAGCGAGGAGACGGGGTGGGCACGGACGATTGCAGCTATATCGATGCGGGTGAGGCGAATTATGCGGGAACCAACGGTCGCAACGGGAATCGTTTCTCGGATCGGCATTACGGCGGCACGAACTTTCTCTTTCAGGATTTGCACGCCTCTTGGGATACACGCCTCCGGGATGAATTAGCGCGGGACTACGATCTCAACGGCATCATCGACGTAGACGTCAGTCCATGACTCGAGCCACGCTTGCGTAAGTACCTCACCGCTTAGTACAATGGACGTTTTTGAGGATCAGTGAAGACGAATTCATGAACATCACCCAGCTCGTCAAGTCGGAGTGCGTTCTTGTGCCGCTGGTTGCCACAGAACGCTTCGCCGCGATCGAAGAACTCGTCGATCTGCTTGCCCAATCCGGCGCACTGACCGACCGCGACCTCGTGCTCGAGTCGGTGCTCGCCCGGGAGCGCACCCGCTCCACTGGAATAGGTTTGGGGCTCGCCGTTCCCCATGGAAAATCAACGGGACTCGGATCGCTCTGCATGGCCATCGGTAAGCCGGCCACCCCGATCGAATTCGACAGCATCGACGCGAAACCCTGCAAGATGATCGTCCTTCTGGCTAGCCCGGTAGACAAAACCGGGCCGCACATTCAAGCGCTCGCGGGCATCAGCCGCCTCTGGCAGACAGACTCCTTCCGCGCCGCGTTGGACCGAGCGCAATCCGCCGATGACGTGGTCAACGCCATGGTTGCGTGTTTGGGGTAACTCCCAAAGCGGAAGATCGCGTTTCAATGCCACGTTGATTGGTACGTCCACCTGAGCCTCAAGCGGTAACTCCCGAAACAACCAGCGCCGATTCCCAATGGCATGTTGCTCCAGGCCCGTAGCCGTTATTCCAAAACGCAGCAGCGGTTGCGCCGTTCGGTGGGCTATTGTTGGGCAAACACCAGCACGCTAACAGCATGAGGCCCGGCGGCTCAGGCACCGCGTCACCGCGCGACGATCATCGGAAAACCGCTTGAGGGCTTTCCTGAAATTCGAGCCTCTGCTTGAAAGCAAGCACACGCATTACGGGGGACTGCATAATTTTCATGACCATCGCACACCCCAAATGACTATAACCCCATCCCATACAAGCAGTTACGACCACGTGAGCGATTCAACGATTTCAAGCACGACTTTTGGCTCGCAAAGTGCAAGGTTTATTCCGCAACGCAACGTCAGCTTGACCCGGGCACCAAAGGCATTTTGCCTGAACCCGACTCCCGGTCGTCGAACGCTACGAGCCCACAGAACGGGTGACGATGTGTTGATGTGTCACCAAGGGCAGGGGTTTCGCTAGGCACGAGTAGAAGGTCGCAGCCAGCCACGGCCATGCGACGACGCTGGAAATGACCGATGCGGGCGCATGGGTCTGGCCAGCAGCCTATAGACGGAGATCTCAGACTTGACGACAAAGGACACCCGACCGTTCAATCGACCCCTTTGTGATTTACGGAAACTCAACGCCACGGCGTTACACCGGTGGCGTGAGACTCGGCGTTGGCAAGTGAGGCAGAGGTCCATGCCTCGCCTGGACGCTACATGACCAGACCGCGCAAACGCGCGTCTTTCCCTGGCGGATGCGATAGGGGTCCTCGCGGACGTGGTGATTCGAGGTACTCGGGTAACCATAAACTGGACAGAGCCCTGATAAGCTCTTTGGAACGTAGGAAAATTGAACGAGGCAGCAACGTCCGGTCCCGCGTGTGCATCGACTACGCCATTCGATGTCGCGTAGGCCGGGCGTTGTCATTCACGGCTTCCTTGCAAAGTGAGATGATGCCAATCAGACGATCGATACGCGGAGCGCGTTTGGAGACTCGTATCGGCCGTGTTGGTGGCTGACAATAATGGACGTAGGGCTATCTCAATGGATAAGAATTTCCTGCTGTGTCATATGACTGAACGTTTTCGGTCCCTATACAACCAAGTCTTGGATGAAATCGCGGAAAGCTCCGGCGCGCGACGAGATATGATGATCGAAGTCGCTTTTCATGACGCGCTCTTGGAGTTAATGAGGCACGGGCTCCAGTCGGGCGCCCAGCTGCACGAGATGCACGAAGAAAATTCTGCCGTGACTGAAAAAAGGCCACCTGGATCGAAAAACGGCGGGCCGCTGGACGCCGCCTGACCGTCGCGCGGCCGTGCTGGACGATCGCGGCGTGCCGGCTGGCGACAGGCATTTGGCTTCGCCGATCGGGTCGCGGGTTCAAGCCGCCGCATGACCCCACTTCGGCAACACGCCAATACCCGCTGCCTCCGCACCGTCGAAACGGCAGGATTCATTGGGGTCACCTTGACCGCCCGCACGAGTCGCTACTTGGCCACCTCGGCGAGTTCCCCGTCGGAGTCTTCAGTTTTGATGGCTTCCTCAAGAACCAGCTGCAGCCGCTTGACGCTTCGGTACACCATTTCGGCCAGCATCTTGCGTTCAATGGCAGCAATGTTGTCGTCGGACATCAAAATGGTGGTCGGCAAGAGGATGCCGCGAAACTGGGCGCTGGGCTCCTCGGAGAGTTCGAACGCTGCAGCACTCGCGGGCAGGGCCTCATCTCCGGCATGCTTGAGCCTCAGGTACACACGAACCTTGGCGACGAGTTCGTCTTCCTCGAAGGGTTTTGTGATGTAGTCGTCGGCGCCGGCGTCATACCCTTCCAGCCGCTCGGCTAGGAGCGATTTGGCGGAAACCATGATGATTTTGATCTGTCGGTAGGCCCGGTCGGCGCGCAGGCGTCGGCATACTTCATAGCCATCGATGCCAGGCATCATGATATCGAGTAGGATGACATCAGGAATGAAGTCCTTGACCATCTCCAAGGCTTCCTCGCCCGACAAAGCGGTCTTTAGCGTGTACTCGGCAGAAAGCATCTCCGCCAGCACGGCAATATTGGTTGGGTTGTCATCAACAACCAGGATTTTACTCTTCGGGGACACAATCAGCTCCTTTCTCGCCATGGCCTCTTCAGGCTCGGATACCGCGCAACATCACGGACCATCCGCACACTTCGCCTCAATACAGGGTTCGAGGGGGCCGAGTCCGGTACCCCTCGTTGGCGGCCGCTTCAACGGTATCTCGAACACGAACTTGGCGCCGCCGCCCGCGTTGTTTTCAGCCCAGATGCGACCGTTATGGCCTGTAACAATTTGCCGGCAAATCGCGAGGCCCAGCCCCGTGCCGCCTGCACCGTTCCGGGAATCACTGGACTGCACGAATTTGTCAAAGATGACATCCAGCTCGCCGTCGGGGATGCCGGTTCCATGGTCACTTACGGAACACTGGACGCCTGCGCCGTTCTTCCGCAACTCAACTTCAATGGGACCGCCGTTGTGGGCGTACTTGACGGCGTTGCTTATTAAATTCCTGATCACCTGGCCGATCTTGTCTCGATCCACGAGAACCTTGATCGGTTCTGCCGGAATCATGCAGCGAATGCTATGTTTCTGTTCCTCAGCCAGCAAGATGAATTCCGACGCCACGGATTGCAGGAGTGGGCCTATTTCTTCCTCTTTCCAGGCGAACGCACTTGATCCGGACTCCAGCTTGGCCAAATCGAGCACGTTGTTGAGCAAAACCAAGAGCGCGTGTCCGCTCAGGCTGATCATCTGGAAGTATTCACAAAGTTTCTTGCGGTCGACAATTGCGGCCTTCTTGATTCCGAAATCGGAGAAACTGAGGATTCCGTGCAGCGGAGTCCGCAGCTCGTGCGACATGTTGGTGAGAAACTCCGTTTTGACCTTGGCGTTGGTCTCAGCACGTACTTTGGCTAGCGCCAATTCTGCCGTGCGCTCTTTCACGGTCTGTTCGAGCAGTTTGCTGTGATCCTTAACGATTTCCTCGGCCTGCTTGCGCTCGGAGATATCCGTGCGAATGGCGACATACTGGACCACCTTCCCCGATTCGTCCTTGAACGGCACAATGGTCGCCGATACCCAATAGGAAGTGCCGTCCTTCCTACGGTTCATGATCTCACCCTTCCATACGAGGCCCGCTGTGATCGTATTCCATAGATCGCGGTAGAATTCCGGCGAATGTTGGGAGGACTTGACGATGCGATGGTTCTGCCCCAGGAGTTCTTCACGTGAGTAGCCGCTGATTTCGCAGAAACTGTCGTTGATGTAGGTAATATAGCCATCGACGTCTGCGATACTCACGATGGCGTGCGCATCGAGGGCGATTTTCTGGCTCTCCACTTCCATGTACGCACGCCCTAGGCACGTCTCGCTGTCTATCAGCGCCAGCGTGCGTTGGTGGATAATGCGCGTAGCGCGACGCATCATGGCGCCCAACAGGCCGAACACCAAACACAAAGCGACCAGCAGCACGCCGAGCAAACGGACCAAAGTCCAACTGGCCGTAGTGAAGGTTTCGCTAACGTCCCTGTACATCTCAAAACTACCCAGCACGTCACCCTGGGCGCCAAAAATAGGAATGTAGGTTTCGACCAGATCGATGTTGAAGCGCTGTTCGCTGGCAAGATCCCAAACGTGGCCTTTGGGCTCCAACCTGGAGATGCTTTGCCCACCGATCGCGAGCGCCAGTTCGGCGTTGTCCGCATCCACGACGCCTACAATGCTCGCATCGTTGCTGTAGATGATCTTATGGTCTCGATCGTAGATCTTGATCTTGACGATGTCGAATGGACCCAGAAATCCTTCCAATCGCTTGTCCAAGGTGACGATCTGCTCCTCTTGGGGGATCGCGAGCATTTGCCGGCCGTTAGGAGTGGTTTGAATCATCGATTGTACTACAATGCTTCGCAACGCCGTGGAAGCATGGACGGCGCTTACCTGAGCCTGCTGAATGACCTCTTCCTCGAGCACCGCGTTGAGCCCCGCACCCGCTATTAGCAGAATCACGGCAATCGCCGCGGCGGATACAAACGTGAAGTTCCAAAAGAGTTGAAACCCTTTGTCTTTATGGCGCGGACTCATCTTCCCGATCCCGTTTAAGGTTGTGCGCTCACGATCTACTTCCACGTGATAGCTCCACTACAACCCATTCTCAGCGTACCCTCCGGTCTTGGTCTGCCTCAAGACCTCTCCAACGGCTCATGCGCCCAGAGGGTAAATGCTCCTGGAGCCTAATTGGGACGCCGACACGATTCCCCGCGTGGCTCGACCGAGCGTGCGGCACGCCTACTGAGGAACCGCGTTCCGCCGGCTCACCTGAAACCCATGTGGCACAAGCGCTCATCGAGAGGGTTGCTCCGCATGAAGTTCACCTTCCACCAACTGACCACCATGGACTTCACAACCCTGCGACCGAACGACCTCTTCCAGGAGTATGTGGAGTCGTTTGACGTTGCGGTACACCATATCCGCGAGCATTTTGCGCTCAGAAACGTCCAGCTCATCGTCCGACATGAGTATCGTTGCCGGGGAGAGGATGCCATTGATCCGCGTTTGCATCTCGTGGCCGAGTAGCGATAAGACGCCCGTCCGAAGTTGATCCACTTCTTCCACGGACTTCAGGCGCAGGTACACGCGGATTTTGGCGAGGAGTTCCGCTTCCTCAAACGGCTTCGTGATGTAGTCATCGGCCCCGGCCGCGTAGCCGTCGAGCCGCTCGGACAACATCGCCTTGGCGGAAATCATGATGATCTTCATCTTCTGCATGGTGCGATCGGCACGAATTCTGCGGCAGACCTCGTAGCCGTCGATTCCCGGCATCATGATGTCCAACAGTGCGATGTCGGGCTTGAATTCCCGCGCCATCTCCAGCGCCTCTTCGCCGTTGATGGCCGCTTTAACACAGTATTCTCCGCCGAGCATCTTCTGCACGATCGCGATATTCATAGGGCTGTCATCGACGGCCAGAATCTTCTTTTCAGGTTGCACGAGCCGGTCCTTTCTCATAGATGTTCACAGCTGACTCCTCGCGACTCCGTTCTCAACGATCGATTACACATCACACGCCTCGCCGTCAGCACTAACCGGTAGCGACGGCGCGTCGGTTCCACACCCGCTGACCACGGGCAGCTCGAACGACAACTTCGCACCGGAATCGGCGTTGTTCTCCGCCCATATGCGCCCTTTGTGGGCGGCTACGATTCGCCGGCAGATGGCCAACCCCAGTCCGGTTCCGCCGGCGCCGGTTCTGGTTCTGCTGGATTGAACGAACTTGTCAAACACGGTCGTCAGTTCGCTTTCCGGGATGCCGGGCCCCTCGTCGATCACGGACACAATTACGTGGCCCCGGCCCAGCTGCGCTTCCAACGTGATCGTCGATCCATTGGGTGAGAACTTGACGGCGTTGCTGATCAGGTTTCGAACGACCTGCTTGGCCCGCGAGACATCGACTCTGACTTCGACCGGACTGTCAAACATGGGCAAGCGAACGGTAAGGCTCTTTTCGTGAACCATCGACGCAAACTCAAGAGTCACCGACTGAATCAGTTCTTCAAGATCGGTGTTTTTTCGATCGAAGGTCATGGCGGTGGATTCGAGCTTGGACAGATCGAGAATGTCGTTGAGGACGGCCATGAGCGTTCGGCCACCCTCTTGAATGCTCTCGAAATACTTGACCAATTCGTCCGGTTGCGAGGTGCATTGCTCTTTGATACCAAACCCCGCAAAGCTGAGAATGGCATGCAACGGGGTGCGCAATTCGTGCGACATGTTGGCCAGGAACATACTCTTGGCGCGGTTGCTGGCCTCTGCCTTTTCCTTCGCGGCGGCCAATTCAGAGGTCCGCTCCCGCACGGTTTGCTCGAGGACTTCGCTGTTTCTCCGGGTGGTATCCTCGGCCGCTCTAAGTTTGGTAAGGTCTCGCATGATTCCGGTGAACAGGCTTCGATTGCCCACGCGCACCTCGCTAACCGCAAGATACAACGGCAGCGTTGTTCCGTCCTTGCGTCTCCCCACCACATCCCGCCCGCTGCCGATGATGTGCGGCTCTCTCGTCGTAAGATACCTTTGCATGTACCCATCATGGCGTTCCGCATCCTGCAAGGATGCCAGCATGCTGACATTTTTTCCGAGAACTTCATGCGCGCTCCAGCCAAACATGCGTTCTGCCGATGCGTTGAACGATTCCATGATGCCCTGCTCGTCGATGATGACGATCGCGTCCGCGGCGTGGTCCAGGATGGATCGCAACTGACCTTCCCTGTCCCTGAGGGTCACCGCCTGACTTTCGGTCTCCTGCCGCGTGACGAGCACCGTCTGGGTCACGCGACACAGCCCGACCACCGAGCCGCCGAGCAAGATCACCAAAGCCGCGGCCCCCCATTCGGTCAAGTGGCGGGTGGCCCCGGCGGCGCGCAGCGATTCGGCCTCGTCGTACAGAAATGCAATGCGCCACGGCTGATCATCGGGCATGTCCGCTTCAGTCCACACTGCCGCGTACGTCTCGGCGTGGAAACGTTGTTCTTGTCTATCAAAGAAACCGACTACGCCCTCTTCCTCGAACCGGTCGTGAAACCAGGGAATCATCGGCGCGGGAAAATCTGTGCACCCCACGAGACTGCCATGTTCGCTGACAAGCAGCACGGCGTTGGTCTTGGGGCTGCTTTCTTCCAGGGACTCGGAGATCACTTTCGTACTTACCATGCCGGCGACGATGCCTACGAGCTCACCGTCGGCGCGAATCGGCACGGAAAGCACCCTGCCTGTCTCGCCCAAGCAAAGCTCAAGGGGTTCACTGATCAAGAGTTGCAGGTCCCGGTCTTGGGCAAACCGGTTGATGTGCTCGACCTGAGCCGTGTATTCCTCTTCTTCTCGCTCCAAACTGTGCTTTTCTTCTGTGTAGTCCTCTCCGGCTTCCTCAAAGGTCTTGAATGGACGTCGAGTCCCATCAAAGCCTTTCTTGATAACGTACACTTCACTGAGTTGATGGAGGTCGTAATTGGCTAGGTAGACCTTGTCCAAGTAGGCATCGGATTCGGATGACTCCTCGAGAATCCTCGGGTAACTGCTCATGAGGCGAAGACAAAGTTCGATTTCGCCCACGAAGTGCTCGATGTGGTCCTTGGCGGCCAGCATTTTGAGGTTGTTTTGCTCTTGGAGTTGTTCGCCCGCTGCGACCCGATGCTGCTGATTGGTGGATACCAAGAATGCCACGATCAGCACGGCCAAGGCGATGCTGGCGACCTGGGCCCATCGGAGGGCCGTCATGATGTGGCTCTTTGATTCGTTCATTGCCATTACATTCTATAGCGTCAATTTAGCGGCGCTCTTTCTTACGTGGATGGGCCGCCCTGCTTGCCGCCCATCGAGTTGCCGCTTCCGTGTTGCCACTGACGGCGAATCCCCAGTTTTCTCATTTTGCTTTCGAGCGTTTTCGGGTTGATGTTCAGGAGTTGAGCCGCGCCGGCTTTTCCGGAAATCTTGCCGAAGCAAGATGCCAGCGCTTTTAGAATGTGCGTGCGCGTTGCATCTTCAAGCGATAGAAATGCTGCGTCCGCGTCACTCATGGACCCCACCATTGACGGATCGCCTTCGTGCCCCCTTAGAATAGAATGCTCTGCGTCGCCGACGGCGATTGATTCGACGTCCAGGCTGTGATCCAGCATTTCAGCGGGCAGGTCTGATAGTTCGATCACATCAGATTCGCACATAATGACGGATCGCTCAATCACATTTCTCAATTCTCGAACATTGCCGATCCAATGGCACCTAGAAATCACGCGGATCACCGCATCGGACAGCGCAGGTGCCAGACGGTGGACGCGCGCCGCGGAGCGTTGAGCGAAGTAATTCGCGAGTTCTACAATGTCGTGGCCACGCTCGCGCAACGGCGGCACGCGGATCGGAAACGCGTTGAGCCTGAAAAACAAGTCGGATCGAAACGAACCCTCGCTCACCATGGCTTCCAGATCACGATGGGTGGCCGCGATGATCCGCACATTGGTCTTCAGGGTTTTCGTGCCGCCAACGCGCTCATATTCGCCCTCCTCAAGCACCCGCAGAAGGCGGACCTGTGTTTCCGGAGGAATGTCCCCGATCTCGTCGAGGAAGAGCGTGCCGCGGTTGGCCAACTCGAATCGCCCCTTGTGGGTTCCTTTGGCGCCGGTGAACGCGCCGGCCTCGTGGCCGAACAGCTCACTGGAGACCAGATCCCGCGCCAACCCCGCGCAATTGACTGTGACTAATTGTTTCGCGCGCCGGCGTGATCGCTCGTGTATCGCTCGCGTGATCAGTTCCTTGCCTGTGCCCGTCTCTCCGCGAATCAAAACCGTGACATTGGTCATGGCCACGCGATCGACGACTCCCAGGAACCGCTTCATCACGTTGCTTGATCCGATAATACCATCGTATCCGTCGTCGGCGCCCATGTTCACTTTCAGTGCCGTCGATTCGCTGGCCGCCCCGCTCTGATCCGCGGGGACTTCCTCGTAGTCGCCGATCACGGCCAGCGGCAAGGCAATCGTTTGGGCCAACTCAAAGAGGAAGCGCGCGTCCGTTTCGGAATAGAATTTCGGCTCCCCATGCTGCACGGAGAACATGCCGACCAGTTTTCCCATGCGATGGAGATAGACATGCAAACCGGAGCGAAGCTGCTCCTCGCTGAACTTGGGCAACGCCTCGACGTCCGCGTCCATCGCATAGTCATCGACGATTTGAGCGCTTTGGGCGTATTTCATAGCCAGCGTGCGAATGTTATCGGTGATCGTTCCGCGCTCGTATTTTCCTTGAATCGATTGGCCCTGTCGATCGCGTCGGGCAACTCTTCGCCAGGCATTCTGGGCGTCGCTGAACACGACGACGTTCATGCGTGAGAATTCGAGGCGATCCGCCGTCACACGGTACAGCGCATCTATAAGTTTGCCGTAGTCGCAGCGCTTGAACCTCTTGGCGCTTAGATCCAGCAGAAATTTCGTATTCCGCGCTAGCATGTACTCTCCCCGCACTGTGCGCTTCAAGCGCACCTCTTTACCACTGAGGTTTTGCCCAACCCACACCACAAACGATCCGAAGACCCTCGGCTTTCTGCGCTGCCACGGCCCATCGCTGTCTCAACATTCCCGCCCGTCCCGGCGCGAACGCCAAGCCGCGGGGACTGCCGGCAGGCAGCCGAAGCTCGACCAACTCGACGCCTTTCCTCGCTACCGACCGTGGAATCACCCACCAGGCCGTAGCCATGAATAAGCAGTCTTTACACGACCCTTCATTAGCTATGAAAGGATGACGCAGCCAGGCTCATTCAAGGGGCCAGACTCATTCAAGGGGCCAAACTCATTCAAGGGGACGGTCAGATAGGACGCTTCCGTGTCGGCCGGTACCGTTTCTTTGATCGCGTGGGTGAATCCTCTCCATCGGATTCGCGAGCGAAGATGCTCGCGATAGCACGCGCCCCGCGACACCGATCTTGCGTCGCTTCGACGCCGGTGTGTGCCGCATGAGTTCGCTTCTTGATTCCTTTATAGTCAGCGAAACACCCCGTTGCAAGAAAAAACTGGGCAATTGACCTGCCAGCGTCAGAATCCCTTTATTTCCGGAATTGGTTGCTCTGCGCGTGCTTGCGGGGGGAAATCGGCGTCGCTGACGGCCTAAAAACCGGCTGATTCCTCGTGCCAAGGCTTGGCATGGTACTTGCCTGTTGTCGTATCGGACGAACCCATGCAGGGATTCTGGCTCACACCATATTATCGGGTGTTGAGTTGCCGTTGGCGGAAAAGGAAGACAACGGCGTGGTCAAATATTTGCGGGCTGTGTGGCACGCTATCAGGAAACATTGTCAATAGCGGAGGAGCAGAGACGATGAAATCGAGATTGAATGTACGAAGGCTGTTTATGGTTGGGCTATTGCTTGCTGGCTATGGCACGACGGTCCAAGGACAGATCCAGGACTTCGCGGTAGTCGATTCCGAAGCCATCCTGCGGTTCGGACCGACCAGCACGGTCAACGGCTACCCCCTTTGGGTCGAGGCAAACGATCACCGACCGGGCGCGGCGCTGGGCGACACGATTTTGCTGCAGCTGTGCGAGGACGTCAACCTCGTACAACCGGCGACGATCGACCCCCTAACGGGTTTTCCGTTCGCGCCGTGTGCGGCCTGCGTTGATCCGGCCTTGGATCTGCCAAACCCGCTCCTGCCGCAGTTGTTTCCGACCAACTATCCGGACGAGCACTTCTACTACTTGACCGAGTCGATCATGATTGAGCCCGATAACTCGCGTACCGTCATCACGATGGCCCTCGAGGGGGCGTTCGACGGGTTGGGAAACGTTGTAGACGGCGAGCAAGTCGTGTTCACGCGGTATCGCGTTCGCGTCGACAATTCCACGCCGGGCGAAATCTACCAAGTCACGCACCCCTATGGCGTTACCTACGTGGAAGCGGAAAACGACCAGGCCGGGGCGGCGATCAGCAACATCAACTTCACCAATGACATCTTCCTGTGGAAGGGTATCGAGTTGCGGTCGCCGCTGAGCAGCATGATGGGCAGCTTCGTTACCGCGTTGAATCCGCCGCTGGCAGCCGGCGCGCCGGGTTCTACCAACCTGTTCACCTACCTGGGTGACTTCTGCGGCGCCGGCCTCGTCGAGGGCAGCCCGCAGGCGGCGATCCAGAACAGTACGTATACAGCCGCGACCAACTTTATCAGCGTTGTCGGCCCCAACGCGGGTATGCAGCTTTCGAGCGGGAATACGCTGGCCAGCGTCAATCAATGCGATCCTTTGGATCCCCAGATGATCGAAGCCTTCAACGCGTATGACGCGTACATCCTCGCTAACGTCGATCCGCTGGCCACCCCCCTGGCCCAGATCGCGGCCAACTGCACGTTCTCCGACGAGTTTACCGGCCTGGCGAAGGTGGCCACGCAGATGGGCGTGCAGATCGACCGCGCGACCTACACGCGCACCACTGCGGCTCCTGATAACTCCACGCAGATCAACGTGTGGGCGACTTCGTACCAGAATCAGGACATCCAGCTTACGATCCCCGGCATTCCCGGAACCGTTCCCATGTGCGGCGACGGCACGGGCAACTACTTCGCCCACGTGCTCATGCCGAGCAGCTTCATCCCGCCGGCCGAGGTAACCGCCACGAACGTGACGGATATCCCGTCGACGGCGTCCTCGCATGCGTTGAATGCGAACATTGTGATTCAGTCCGCCATTGCCGATCTAGGCTTGGGAACCCTTACCATTGCGGCAACCGTCGCCGACCCCGCACAGGGTGCCAGCCTGTCGACCGGCGGATCCGGCTTTGTAGCAGGAACCGCGACGCTCGGCTTGGCCGGTAGCGCCTGCGGCGCTGTGCCTCCCAAGTCGGTTTCTGTTGCTTCCGGCCAGGGTGGTTTGATTTCGGCTCCGACGCAGATTGTCGGCGTGGTTCCGGACATCTTGGCGGTGGCCGGCGGCACGGTGGTTGTGGCGACCGGGGCTCCGGCAACGCTTGACGGCTCGAGCTCAATCGCTGCCGCGGGCACCACATACAGTTGGTTGCAGACCGGTGGAACCGCGGTCGTCCTTTCGGATGCGACCGCCATCAGCCCAACGTTCACATTTCCGGCCACGAGCGATCTACTGACGTTCGAGTTGACGCTCACCGATGCGTTCGGAATAACGACGAGCACGGATACGGTGATCGTGACCAACACGGTTGTTGCGGTAGCGGGACCGGATCAGGACTTGGCTGTGTTCCCCGACGCGGGCGCCGCGCTGGATGCTAGCGCAACCCAGGGTGCGGGCTTAACCTATACCTGGACGCAGATTGCGACGGACCTAGCCCTGCCGCAGTGCATCGGCCAGCCTTTGGACGGGGCGGCCTCCGTTGTGAATGATCCGGCAAACGCCGCTCTGGCGACGCTGACGATGCCGCTGGAAGGCGGTTGCGTGACGCTCGACTTGACCGTAAGCGGTCCTGGTGGAACCTCATCGGACACCATCACGATCAAGGCGGTGGTCGGTGCTCCGGTCGCCAACGCCGGCGTGAACATTGTCACCTTCACCGATTCGTTGGTCCAGCTCAACGCCGGCGCCTCCACGGGCATCATCAGTGCCAGCGGGTACACCTGGACGCAACTGGCCGGTGGGCTGGACACCGTGGCGCTCGGCCAGGCGGCCCCTGGCGGGACGATCGACTACATTGACGCCGCGGGTTTGCCGTTCAACATCGATCCGAATGTCGGTCCGATCCCCGCAGCCGCGGACGTTACGGCGCCGAACATCTCGATGCCCGTGTTCGTGTTCCCGGCCCAGTTCCAAACATTGACGTTCCAGGTCGACGTGGCCGGTCCCGGCGGATCGTCCTCGGACATCGTGGACGTGATCGTGGACAATCCGGCGACCGGAGACTCGCTGACGTTCACCAGGGCACGTTTCGACGAGAAAAAGGATCGCTTCGTTATCTCCGGTAATAGCACGGTAGACGGACCGGGGCACAGCGTCGACTGCTGGCTCGGCGCGCCCTCAACGGGGACGTTCGTCGGCAGTGCTCCTGTATTGGCGACCGGTGCCGGCGACTGGAGCGTCGATATCATCGGTGGCGTGAACCCGTGCCTCGTGGATACAGGGATTGTTGATATCAACGACTGTAAGGGAACACCCATAGCCGACCATGCGCTTCAGGTTCATTGTATCTCCACGCTTGGTGGTACATTGATCGACGTTTGGGAGGCCAAGTAGCAAGTAATAACCGGGAGGTTTATGAAGAGCCCCCCTGCAGAGAGCGGTGCGCACCGAAAGGTGCGTACCACTCTCGACTCTGAGGATTAAACAACGTCGGGCGTGGCTGACTTTCCGTGCCATGCACTGGAACGGTAGTTGCTGACGGCTCTATTGGACGAGTCGAAGCAGGGCAGTGGCTCGCGTCATCTTGTCCGAGAGAGAGTGGCCGTTGGCGAACAGAACGACAGCGGCGTGGTCAAATAATTTGCGTGCGGTGTCGCACGCTGACAAAAAAACATTGTCAATAGCGGAGGAGCAGAGACGATGAAATCGAGATTCAATGTACGAAAGTTGTTTTTGGTTGGGCTGTTGTGTGTCGGATACGGCACGACGGTTCAAGGTCAGGTTCTTGACTTCGCGGATGTGGATGCCGCCCCCTTGCTGCGTTTCGGGCCGACCAATCCGGTCAACGGATACCCCATGTGGCTCGAGGCGACGGACACGCGCCCCGGCGCGTTGCCGGGCGCCACGATTTTGCTGGAGCTTTGCGAGGACACCAACGACGTGACCCCCGCATTCTCGAACGATCCCGTGCATGGACCGGCGGTACCGTGTCCGGCCTGCGTCGATGCCGCCTTGGACCTGCCGAACCCGAACCTGCCGCAGTCGTTTCCGGACAACTATCCGGACGAGCACTTCTTCTACTTGAACGAGTCGATCATGAAGGAAGTTGCGACCGATAACTCGCTGAGCATCTTAACGGTTGCGATAGAAGGGGCCTTTGACGGGCTTGGCGCCGTCGTGGACGGCGAGCAGGTCGTTTTCGCCCGTTATCGCGTACGCGTCGACAACGCCATGCCGGGTGAGATGTACCAGATTACGTACCCCAATGGCCGAACCTACGCCGAGGCGTCCAACGACCAGGGTGGGGCGGCGGTCAGCAACATCAACTTCACCAACGACGTCTTTCTGTGGAAGGGTGTTGATCTGAGAACGCCGCTGGACAGCATCATGGGCAGCTTCCCGGTGGCGGTAACTCCACCGCCGCCCGCCGGCGCGCCGGCGGCAACCGACCCGGCTACCGGTATCCCGATCGGTCCAGTGAACCTGTTCACGTACCTGCAGGACTTCTGTGGTAGCGTACCCATCGAAGGCAGCCCGTTTGGCACGAACTTCTTCAGCGTCATCGGCCCCAATGCGGGGATGATTTTGTCCTCGTTGAATACCGGGACGCCGCTGATAAGTGAGAATCAATGCGACCCTCTGGATCCGCAGATGATCGCGGCCTTCGACGCGTATGACGCGTACATCCTTGCCAACGTCGATCCGCTGGCAACGCCTTTGCCCCAGATCGCGGCGAACTGCACGTTCTCCGACGCCTTTACCGGTATCGCGAAAGTGGCGACAAGACTGGGTGTTCAGGTCGATCGCGCGACCTACACGCGAACCACGACGGCTCCTGCCTCCACGCAGATCAACGTGTGGGCGAATTCGTTCCAGGGCCAGGACATTCAGCTTTCGATCCCCGGCATCGTCGGAGACATCCAGATGTGCGGCGACGGCACGGGCAGCTACTTTGCCCACGTGCTGATGCCGAGCAGCTTTATCCCGCCGACCGAGGTTAGCGTGACGAACATGACGGATAACCCGCCGACTTCCAATACACATGCGTTGAGTGCGAACATTGTGATTCAGTCCGCCATCGCCGATCTGGGCGCGGGAGCACTCACCATCGCGGCGACCGTGGCCGACCCACTACAAGGCGCCAGCCTATCGACCGGCGGATTCGACTTTACAGCAGGAACCGCGACGATCGGGTTGGCTGGTGGCACCTGCGGCGCTGTGCCTCCCAAGTCGGTGTCCGTGGCATCCGGCCAGGGCGGTTTGATTTCGGCTCCGACGCAGGTTGTCGGTGTGGTTCCGGATCTGCTTGCTGCTGCCGGTGGTACGGCGGTCGTGGACATGGGAGCCTCGGTTACGCTGGATGGCTCGGCCTCACTCGGTGCCGCTGGCACCACATACAGTTGGTTGCAGACCGGTGGAACAGACATTACGTTGCAGGCTGGCTGGGATGCGACCGCCATCAGCCCGACGTTCACGTTTCCGACCGCGAGCGATCTGCTGACGTTCGAGTTGACGCTCACCGATGCGTTCGGAGCAACGAGCACGGATACGGCGATCGTGACGAACACGGTTGTTGCGGTGGCGGGAGCGGATCAGGACTTGGCTGTGTTTCCCGACGCGGGCGCTGCGCTGGACGCGAGCGCAACCCAGGGTGCGGGCTTGACCTATACCTGGACGCAGATTGCGACGGACACGATCGTCTCTCCGCAATGCGTCGGCCAGCCATTGGACGGGGCGATCTCCGTTGTCAATGATCCGGCAATCGCCGCTCTGGCGACGCTGACGATGCCGCTGGAAGGCGGTTGCGTGACGCTCGACTTGACCGTGACCGGCGTTGGTGGAACCTCTTCGGATACCATCACGATCAAGGCTCCGGTCGGTGCTCCGGTTGCCGACGCGGGGACGAACCTTGTCGTCTTCGCCGGTGAGTTGGTGCAGCTCAACGCCAGCGCCTCCTCGGGCATCATCAGTGCCGATGGCTTCACCTGGACGCAACTGGCCGGTGGCTTGGACACCGTGGCACTCGGCGAGGCGGCCCCCGGCGGGACGATCGACTACATCTCATCCGCCACGGGTGCGACGTTTAACATCGATCCTCTTGTGGGCCCGATTCCGGCAGCCGCGGACGTTACGGCGCCGAAAATCTCGATGCCGGTGTTCATGTTCCCGTTGCAGTTCCAGACGTTGAACTTCCAGGTCGATGTTGTCGGTCCCGGCGGAGCGTCCTCGGCCACCGTGAGCGTGATCGTGGATAATCCGGCCCAAGCGGACACGCTGACGCCGAACCGGGCCCGCTACGTCGAGAACAAGGAGCGATTCGTTGTCTCTGGCAATAGCTCGATCGACGGACCGGGGCACAGCGTCGACTGCTGGCTCGGCTCGCCCTCAACGGGTGATTATATCGGCAATGGCCCTGTATTGCAGACCGGGAACGGTGCCTGGCAGATTGATGTCACCCTTCCCGTCGGCGTGAACCCGTGTCTCGCGGACCCGGGGATTGTCGATATTAATGACTGTACCGGAACGCCCATAGCCGACCACGCGTTTCAGGTTCAGTGCATCTCCACCCTTGGTGGTACCCTGCTCATGGACTGGGAAGCCAAGTAGTAAGTATTAACCGGGAGGTTTAAGAGGAGCCCCCCTGCAGAGAGTGGTGTGCGCCGAAAGGTGCGCACCACTCTCAATTTTTTTGCCTATCGAGAAGCGGCAGGAGCGGTTGATTCGTTTGCTCGCTCCCGCCGCTTTCTCTACGCGCATCGGAGGCAAGGCGTTGATCATCGTGATCGGCCGGCCGCTTTCTGATGCGGATGGTTTGAAGAGCCGCTTCCTTACGGGCGCGGTTCGGTTTGGCCGGGTTCTTGGCAGGCTGAAGGCCTGCGCTGTAGTAGCCGGGGCCAAGCGCAGCGCCGCCCCCGGAACGCACCGCACCCGACCGCCCGACCCTGAAGGGGTGCGTCTTGTATGCGGCGTGTGTGTGACATGGTGCTTAGCCGACCCTTTCAGGGTCGAACGGATTGCGTGTCCGGTGACCGTGGGTCCGCCGGGAGCGGACCCACGGCTACTGTAGCGCAGCCCTTCAGGCTGCAAGAGAGGCGCAGGGCTTCGGGCTGCATGAAAAAACGGTGAATACGAGTTTCCCCATGCCTCCTATTGCTGACCCACAACCAACGCCCCTTGTCAGCCCACAAAAGACGCGCCGGACGGCGAGGCATTGCAGGGTCGCTGCCGCGACTTGCATGCCGGCTCTTATCCGCCTGATTCCGCAGATGCTGATTTGTCTCGTGCGATCTGTGTTGATTCGTCTGATGCGGCCGGTGCTGGGTTGTCTGATGCCGATGGCGCTGATTTGCCTGACAGCGATGACTGCGATGGGCCGCGCGGACAACGACGCTAACCCCCACTTGCACATTGCATGGCGCACCGGCGTTTCACACGGCGTGGCCCGGAGTTCAAAGCAGGCCGCCTTGGACATCGCAGCGGTCTTGTCGGCCCCGGACAGCCAACAGCCGGACAACCGCCACATCGTCGTTCAGTTTCGCGAGCCGATCGGCAAAAGCAAACATCCAATGCTCAAAGACGCCGGCGTGACCCTGTTGAAATATCTCGGTCAAAATGCCTATTTCGCGTCCGTTTCAGCGGCTCAGATCGATACGGCCGGGTTGGAACGAGTCAGCGAATTGGCGTATGCGGCGCAGATCGAGCCCGTTTGGAAGTTGGACCCGCTGCTAGCGACGGGCGAAGAGCCGACGTGGGCGGTCGTCGGGCATGATATCGGCGGCGACCCGGTGATCGGAGTCTACGTACTTTTTCATCGGGACGTGCCGTTGGATGGCGACGGGGTGCGCGTCGTCCGTCGTCATGGCGCGGTGGTGCGCGACAAACTGGAATCGATCAACGGGCTGGTGATCGAGATCGCTCAATCGCGAATCGCGGCGCTTGCGCAAGAGGACAGCGTGTCGTACATCGAGGCCGCATTGCCGAGGCTCGGCAAGCACAACAACAGCAGCCGGACTCTGGTTGAGGCGAACGCTGTCCAATCGCCGCCCTATAACCTGGACGGCCTTGGTATTACCGCGGTGGTGTATGACGACGGCACCGCCCAGCGAAGCGACGGAGCCATCCACCCTGACCTGGCCGGGCGATTGACACTGCAGGACGCCTCACCGGCTTCGGATCACGCTTCGCATGTGGCGGGCACGTTGGGCGGCGACGGATCATTGAGCGCCGGACTCTGGCGGGGCATGGCGCCCGGAGTTTCGATGCTTTCTTACGGCTTTGAGGGCGATGGCGCCGGCCCGTTTCTTTATACGAATCCGGGGGACTTGGAGGCCGATTACAGCGATGCGATTACGATGCACGGGGCGGCCCTGGCGAGCAACTCGGTCGGCACTCATGTTTGTGCCAATTCCGGGGCCCCCTTGAACATCCCTTGCTCGATCACCGGAAACTACGGCGTCACGTCGGCCTTGATCGATGCGATGGTTCGCGGCAGCCTGGGCGCGCCGTTCCGCAGCATCTGGTCCAACGGAAACGAACGAAGCTGCAGCGCGTGCCCGGGCGAACATCAAAACGGCTATCACTCCACGGCCCCGCCGGCGTGCGCCAAGAATCACATTTCGGTCGGGGCGGTCAGCTCGGACGTGGACGTCGTCACATCGTTTTCAAGCTGGGGGCCTTGCGACGACGGACGCATGAAACCTGATTTTTGCGGACCTGGTTGCCAAGTCGGCGCGGATTTCGGGGTGACTTCCTGTGACATAAGCGGCGGCGTGTTTGGCTATGCGTCGCGGAGTGGCACGTCTATGGCGGCGCCGGCGGTCAGCGGCCTTGCGGCGCTGTTGATGCAGGACTTCCGCGCGCATTTCCCGAATCGTCCGGATGTCCGCAATTCGACACTCAAGACCTGCATGGCACACAACGCCGCGGATCCAGATGATGACGGGCCGGATTACCGGTGCGGGTATGGCTCGGTGCGCATCCATCAGACAATCGACTTCATGCGTACGGGGAGCTTTCTGGAAGATCAGGTGGATCACACCGGGACGTTTTCGACGTTTGTGGTGGTCAATCCGGGCGATCTCGCACTGAAGGTCACCATGGCATGGGACGATGACGACGCCGCACCCAACGTGGAACACGCGCTAGTCAACGATTTGGATTTACGCGTGTTTGACGAGTCGGGCGTGGAGTATTTCCCGTGGACGCTCGATCCGCTGAACCCGGCCGCGGTTGCCAAGCGGGATCACCACGACCACGACAACAACATGGAGCAGGTATACATCAGCGCACCCCCACCGGGCGTCTACCGCGTTGAAGTGTTCGGCTTCAACGTACCCTTTGGCCCGCAACCGTTCTCGCTCTGTACGACTCCAGCCATGGTCAAGTGCTCTTCAAAGGGCGAGGTAACCCTTGATCAAACGCAGTACATGCCCGGTGACAACGCTCTGATCCAGGTCGTGGATTGCGACTTGAATACCAACAGTACGACGATCGAAACCGTGTCCGTGACGCTCGTGTCAAACAGCGACCTAACGGGGCAAGCGGTGATTCTGACGGAATTCTCGCCGGATGCGGGCGTTTTTCGCGGCGAGATCGCACTGAGCGCGGCCGGTGGCGCCGGCTCGCTCGCCGTAGCGTCGGGGGACACCGTTACAGCTACATATACCGACGCCAACGACGGACTGGGTGGAATCAACGTGGGCATAACGGCCACGGCCACAATCGTGCCTCGACCGCTTGTCGTCAATCTCGAGGTGGCGGCGATCAACTCGCTGATCACGCGCAACGTGACGTTTGTGCTCACGGATTGTAGCGGATTGACAAGCGAGACGATCACTGTCCCCGTGAGCTTCGATGTTGGCGGGCTGGCCTCCGGGGTGTTGATGCCGACCAATTCCGATGCTCGGTGGATTAGCGCCGACGGCGACCTGACGCTTCGCCGTTTGCTGCCGCTGTCGTCGCCGTGGCCTGTGAGCGTCGACTTCGTTGGGACCAATCGATTGCTCTCCGGTGATTTCAACGATGACGGCATCGTGGACATTCAGGATCTTTCCATTCTGGCGTCAATTTTCAACACGCCGGGTGGTGCGGCGGATACCAACGGCGATGGGGTGGCCGATACGGTCGATTTCACCTCGGTGACGGTGAATTTCTTCTCAATTAACGATCCGATCGATGGTTGTGGTCCCTAAATTGCATGTAGAGGTAGTTGTCGCGTCTATAGGCTAGCACGCGGCTTATATATGAGGAATTGAGTATTTGTGCGTTGCGGTAGGTGTGGGAATCCGGTGGGGACGGTCTGACGGCGAGCACAAAGGACATTTGGCTATGGGCTCTCAAGGAAAGCAGGTGGGCAAGATGAATCGGAAGTTCTCGTGGCAAATATGTGTGTGGACGGCGGTAATATCGGTCGCTAGCGCGGCACCGGTAATGGCGGTCCCTATCCTGAGCTTGAATGTCTCGGGCGGGCCGACCTTCGAGCCGGGCCAGCCTATCACGGTGACGCTGGATGTGAA
>CAZYXP010000010.1:0-32345 GCA_964651325.1 uncultured Phycisphaeraceae bacterium | reverse complement strand
AGGAATTCCTGCCGGTAAAGCGCGTCATCGGCCATGGCCTCGCGCAGCGCGTCCGGATCGGCGTCGAGGCCCGCAGCGATCGCATCGGGCAAAGTAACCGTGCTCTTGCGGAAAAGGGGATTCTTGCCGAGGTCGTAGAAGAAATTGTCCTTGCCCCGCGGCGTCGATGCCACGTCGAGTTCACCGCAGCCGCGCATGAGGGTCGGAAACATGGCCGCCCAGATTTCCCGTGCGTCGGCGTGCATCGCGAATTCATCCAGGAAGACATCGCCGGTAAACCCCCGAGCTGTGTTCGGATTGGCGGGCAAACCGATGATCCGCACGCCACCGGGCAGCGCAATCTCAAGCTGGCTGATGCTCATCCCGCGAAAGAAGCCATCTCCGCACCACTCGGCGGCGATTTGAAGCGCCTGGCAATGGGCTCTCGCCTTTTGCATCAGCGCCTTGCACTGTCGCTCTCCGGCGGAAAGAAAAACCTGATTGCGCCCGCGCAGCAGGCCGCGGAGGATGCGCCGCAATGATTTCGTGAAGCTCTTGCCGGTCTGCCGCGCCCAGCAGTTCCATTGGAACCGAGCGTCGCTCTCAATGTCAGCCCGCTGGTAGTCCAACAGCTCGATCACGGGCTTGGCCTTGGCCGGCTCCGGCGATAACCGTATCCCATCCGCCATCTGCTCGCTCGACGTCCCATCTACGGCACACGCGCCGATGAGTAGATAACACCGCCAGCGCGCGCCGGGGCAGACGCAGCGAGGCGAGCGCGGGGGCGATATGGGGGCGGGGATCTTCCAAGGCCTCACAGTCGGGGGCGAGTGTGCTACATCGCTATGGCCCGCTGAGCCGCTTGGCTTGCTCGGCGGCTTGGCGGGCGCCTTGGGCGTCGCCTAGTTCGTTGAGGACGACGGAAAGGAATCCGTGATACTGCGGATCGTCTGGTTTCAGCACGATGGCCTTGCGCACTTGCTCGACCGCCTCCTGCGGGCGACCGACCATGAATCGGGCCACACCGAGGTTGAAGCGCCCGTCGGCAAAATCGGGCGATAGCGCGACCACCTCTTCCAGATGGATCCCGGCCGCGAAGGCGTCAGGAATCGGCGGCTGAAGCAGACAGACGGCCGCTTCGAAATGGGCTTGCACGGAATCGGGCTGGGCGGCCGCAAACGCCTCGAAGGCTTCAATGGCCTCGGGAAACCGCCCAAGGTTCTTCAAGAGCACAGCCCGTTTCATGTGCCAGTCATCGGGGTCGCAGTCTAGCGTCGCACCCTCGGCGTATAACGCGAGCGCCGCGTCAAAACGCCGCTGCTGTTCAAACAAAGCCCCCAAGGATCTCCGCGCCGAGGCGAAGCAGGCATCCAGCGCAACGGACTTGAGCAAATGTTCCTCGGCCTGTTCGTACCGCTCCATTTTGCGAAGCACGTTGGCCAATTGAAGATGAGATTCGACCGAGTCCGGCATGATCGCCACGCGGCGCCGGGCCGTCTGTTCGGCTTGTTCATCATCGCCATTCGCCAACAAAAGCGGCACGATTTCCTGAAGCAGCTTGGGCTGGTCGAAGAATCCGAGTTGGTCCGCGCGCTGCAGGAACTCCAGCGATTGAGAGATCCGATCGCGCTGATCCTCCGAAGCCTCTTGCCACCACGTATTCCCCGGCCGCCAGATTTCATCGCTATGCAAATCCTCCAGACCTACGGAACTGCCCCGCCAGACGTAGTATTGCACCAAGCCGCTATGAGCGGAGAAGCCCAGCGCCACCGCCGTTGCCAGCGTGAACACGTAACCCACTCGCGTAATTCGACCGCCGCGCTTTAGCTGGAGATTCTGAAATTTGACGTTGGCTCGAACAACAAGCCGCGCCGCCTTGACCGTCCAAAACGCGAGTATGGCGGCCGCGCCCATCGCGGTTAGCAGTGGAATCCGGTCGTAGAGATTGCGATAGATCCACAGAAACAGCAACCCGAGCCCAAGCACCGCGCATTCTTCGCCCAAGCTCAAATCGAATGCGACCGGTTTGCGCGGCGCGGATGGCGTTGCCCCAACGGCCGGCCTGGCGAATCCAAACGAAAGCGCGTCATTGGGGCAAACACTGATGCAATCCGTACATTTCATGCATCCCGGATCCACCACCATACCGAACTTGGCGACTTCTTCATGGACGATGACGTTGGAGGTGCATGCCGACGTGCAATGGCCGCAATGTTCGCAGGCATCGCTGACTACGATGCGGCCCAGGGCGAACTTATCCAGCGGAGCGAAAAAACCGCCGTAGGGACAGCCATAGGTGCAGAATCCCTTCGCACCGAGAAAGTATACGATGGCGAATCCACAGATGAAAACCGTGAGAATCGCCATGCCCGCCTCCGGAAACGTCTTCCAATAGTCCGCGGTGATCAGGTGATTTTCCCAGACCGGCGGGCTGATATCCATCCACCAGCGATAAGCCGATGGCCAGACGAACATGTAGATAGCCAGGGCAAGCGGCGCATAGTAGAGAAAACGCGAGCGAAACGGCTTAGGCCTGATGCCCACTTTCTTGAGCAGCCAGAGGCACAAATCCTGCAAAGCGACGATATGGCAACCCCAACCGCAAAAGAAACGCCCAAACACCAACGTGGCCAGCAGCGCGGCCGCGAAGAAAATGGCGCCGGCATTGATTTCGCCGCGATCGAACAAGTACATAGTCTCAGAGGGTTCCACGGGCGAAAGCGTGGTTCCCATGATCCACCATTGAACGAAATGGGCGACCATCAGCACATTGATCAGGATCAACACGGCCGCACGCCGCGGAGCGATGTGGGATCGGCGTGCGTGGCTGCCTTGTGCCGGGGCCACCGGCAGTGCGACGTCTCCCGAAGCCGGGGTCGGGGAGCCGCACGAAATTGGTTTCGGATTCTCTGCCATCGCCGCTCTTTTTCCTGATCCCACCGACCGGACAATTCATTATACCCCTTTACAGAGCCGCGGGCGCCAGCCCCCGGACCATCCCGCCTCGTGGAGTGTGACCATACATTGTGGCAATGCCACAGGCACGAACGTACGGTGTTGGCGCTTGCCGAAAGGCGCCTCAGCCACGAAACTGTCCCCATGGCGAACCCGTTTATCATGAGTGTACAAGATCGATGATCACCAACAATCCCGAACAAGCCGAGGCCATCCTGAAGCGGCTGGACGAACATTTGCGAAGACGTCCTCGATTGGCCGAGACTCTTTTTCGGGCCATGCTCATCTCGCTCCACAAGAGAGGCATCGTGGAGATTGACCGCGTGCAGGATCAGGCGATTGTGTTGGCCGGGGGTGAGGAAGACACGACGGCCACCGACCACAATCAAGCCGAACGAGATCGCTGGTCGCACGAAGAACGCTACTACGTCGAGCAGGTCATTCGAGAATACGTCGGCCACCATTTTTCGATGGCCGATCTCGACGATCTGGCCAACCTAACGATCAAGCGTGAAGAGGTACACAGCCTCGAAGCGGCCGGGAATCTGACCAAGATTTCGTTTCGAGAGCTGGCGGACAAAATCCAACGGTTCTGTGAGCTTCCGCTCGGCGAGACCCAGGTTTTGCCCGAGGAGGTCGTCGGAACGCGTGTCGCGTTGATCCGGCACTTGATCAGCGATCAGCTCGAATTCATCGGGCTGGCCAAGGCCCATCTGACCATCCGCGATTTCAACGACGTCACGCGTCGCATGGTCGGCAGCGACCATGGCATGGGGCGCATCGGCGGAAAAGCCGGAGGCATGATTCTCGGGCACAAAATCATCTCAAGCCAGGTCACCGACTGCGAGGACGACCTGCCCGTGGCGATTCCGGAATCTTACTACCTTCGCAGTGACGTGGTCGAGGAGTTCTTGCGGCTAAACCGGCTCAGCGAATATCAGTCACAAAAATACAAACCCCTCGACGCGCTGACACGCGAGTACCCGCTGATCAAGGGCGTTTTCCGCAATGGCGATTTTCCACTGAAAGTCGTTCACGGGCTTCGGACCATTTTGGAGAACCTCGGGAATCACCCCCTGATCGTCCGATCCAGCAGCCTGCTCGAAGACCGGATCGGTACGGGGTTCTACGGCAAGTACGACAGCATCTTCCTGCCGAACCAGGGCACGCTTGAGCAGCGGCTGCGGGCGTTGCTCGGCGGCATCGCGGAAGTATACGCCAGCGTTATGGCACCCGATCCCATCCTCTACCGGCGCGAACACAATCTGCTCGACTACGTGGAAGAAATGGCCGTGCTCATCCAAAAGGTCGTGGGCTTTCGCATGGGCGATTACTTCCTGCCCGCGTTTGCCGGCGTGGCGTTTTCTCGCAATGAATATCGCTGGTCGCCGAGGATCAAGAAAGAAGACGGCCTGATGCGGATTGTCATGGGGCTGGGCACGCGCGCGGTCGATCGAGCGGGCGCCGAATACCCGCGCATGGTCGCGCTGGGCGACCCCACCCTGCGTCCGGAGGCCAACGCCCACGAAATCCTACGCGCCGCCCAGCAAACGCTCGACGTCATCAACATCAAACAAAACAGACTCCGCAGCGTTCGCCTGACCGACCTGCTCGATAGCGGCGAGCCGTTCCCCCTATTAGACCGGCTGGTTTCGATCTTTCGAGACGGCGAACTCTACGCGCCGGCGGGCAGCCTCATCGACCCGGCGAGCGATAACCTGTGCGTTACGTTCGACAAGCTTCTTGCGACCACGACGCTCGCGGACCAGGTGCGGCGCATGCTCTGCAAGCTGGAGGACGCCTACGGGGTTCCCGTAGATATGGAATTCGCCTGCGACGGCAAGACGTTCTACGTGCTCCAGTGCAGAACCCAATCGCAAGCGCGCGACGCCGCGCCGGTCACCGTGCCCGAGGACATCGCCGACGAGGATATACTCTTCGATGCATGCAAGTATATTCGCACCGGCCTGATGGAAAACATCGAGCACATCGTCTACGTCGATCCGGCCGCCTACGACGCCCTGCCCACGCGCCACGGACGGGTCGAAATCGCCCGGGCGATCGGACGCATCAACCACAAGCTAAAGCCCAAATCCTACATTTTGATCGGCCCCGGCCGATGGGGCACCAGCGACATCAGGCTCGGCGTTCCGGTGCGCTACGCCGACATCAATCACTGCGCGCTGCTGATCGAAGTGGCCCGGCAGAAAGGCGGATTCTTGCCCGAGGTTTCTTTCGGCACGCATTTCTTTCAAGATCTGGTGGAGGCCAACATCCACTATCTGCCCTTATACCCCGACGCCGCCCCCAATCGATTCAACGAGCCCTTCTTCATCCAGACGACCAACGCCCTGGCAAGCCTGCTTCCCGACGATGCCGAGCTGGGCAAGACGCTTCGCGTGATCCACGTCCCCGCGTGCACCAACGGAAAAACCCTGACCATCGCTATGGACGGGGATACTGAAAAGGCACTCGCCTACCTGAAGTAACTCAGGCACCTCAAACGAATAAGCGTACACGCCGGACGATCGAGCGAGACGCGATCCCCGCGCCGATCCCCCGGCGCCGCGGGCTTCAGCCTGCGCGGCGCCCTGGACTCGCGGGTGCCCAACACACACGAGGCGCGCCCGGCACACGACGCCGCGCAAGCTAAAGCATGCGGCTCGGTCAGGACGGTTGATCCGTCGTTCGCGTCAGACGGCGCGCCGGGCGAGGTGGTCGTGGATGCGGCGGAACTCGGCGGCGATGGGCCGGTCGGGAAGCAGTTCGCAAATGGCCACGCCGGTTTCCAAGGCCGCATGATAATCGCGACGATGAAGCGCCTCAGCGAACTGCATGCGCAGCCCGCGTTCGACTTCGCCGGCCACGGCGGCGAGTTGACGCGTGAGCGGCACGAGCGTGCGGGGTGCGAGCGTTGCGGCCAGCGTCGCATGAATGCCGCGGCATGCGCGAAGATCGTGGTGTTTCACGGCCTGTTGCCATTGACGGAAGATGTTCCTGGTCTCAACACCTCCGGAAAGCACTACTCCATCGCGCGCCCGACCGTCGGAATCCTGGCCCCCGCGATCGGGCACATCGCGCGACTCGCACTGTGACGATAGCCTGTCGCCGGTCGGAGGCAAGGCGCGATCGCCGTCTACCCCATGGCCTTCATCCGGCATGGCAGTCGCCAAGCGGGGAAAGACGCTGCCATCCAACGTCGCGGCCGTAAGCAAATCCATGTTGCCCTCGCCAACCTCGGCCAGATTGACCATGGCCGTGCTGACCGCTGACGGGCCGGACGCAGGCGGGCCGGACGCGGCGGATGGGGTGCTCGCGGGGTTGCCGCCATCTTGGGGCTGCTCTAGTCGCTCGATCCGCTTCAACAGCACTTCGAGCGCCGCCGCGGAGACTTGGCCCCGCCAGAGCGCCCGCCGACTGCTTCGCGCTACGTTCAACTGATCTACGAGAATTCGAAACAGCGAAGTCGCCCCGATCGCCACACCCACCGCGGCGACTCCGACGAAAATACCGATCGGCTCCCATGCGGAAAGGGATCGGGCGGCCACAAACACGCCGCCACCCGCCACGACGGCCGCGCCGAGGCGGAATCGGCCGTACTCTGGCCACCGATCCGGCGCACCTCGCCCGGATGGTGAGGCATGCGTGTTCTGCTTGGCGATTTGGCCGGACGCGTCAGCCATGGCTACTCATCTTTCGGTAGATTGATTTGCACCACCGCGTCCCCCGCCGAATCAGAGGATTTAAGCGCTTGCCTGGCCGCGGCGTCCAAATCGGGCAAGGCGCTTGGGATCGGCGCAGAGACTTCCAGCCACATGCTGTCTTCTTGAACCGAAAGATGCCCATCCTTCATGGCCGCGGGCAGGAGGACCGTGTCTCCGGCGGAAAACGGGACGGGCTCGGCCGAGCCTTGGCACGCAATGGTTCCGCGCCCCTCCAGCACGATCCAGATCATCATCTCCGTGTGCGGAATCGCCTGCTCGACGCCTTCGACCATACGCACGCGCTCAATAATGAAGGAATCGCATCGCACCAGCCGCGTGACCGATGTCCACACGCTGGCCATGTGTTCTTTTTCTTCGCCTTGAATCGGCCCCGAATCGAACGAGATGCATTCCATCGCCTCGTCGATGTGCAACGCGCGGGGTTGGCCCGTATTCGCCTCGACTCGGTTGAAGTCAAACACGCGGTAGGTGATGTCCGACGGGGTCTGCACCTCCGCCACGAGCACGCCGCCGCCGAGGGCGTGGACGGTGCCGCTGGGCAGGTAGTAGCAGTGGCCCTTGCGAACGGGAATTCGATTGAGGAGCGTCTCGACCTCGCCCGATTCAATGGCGGCGCGGAACTGGTCGCGATCTACGCCGGGTTTGACGCCCCGATAGATGAATCCCTCGGGCGCGGCGTCCACGACATACCACGCCTCGTTCTTAACGCGAACGCGACCACCCAGCCGCGCTGCCATGGCCTTGTCGGGATGGACCTGAACGCTGAGCATTTCGTTGGCATCGAGGAATTTGATCAGAAAGGGAAACCGCCCCTCGAAAAGCTCCGCGGAGCCGAGCAGTTGCGTCTTCCACTCGGCCACGAGCTGGCCGAGCGACACGCCCTTGGCCGGTCCGCGCGCCACGATGGACTGATCCTCTTCGAGGTCCGCGATTTCCCAAGACTCACCGATGGGGGCAGTGGCTGGGAGATGCTTGCCCAAGGCGGATTCAAGCGCCCGGCCGCCCCAGATTTTGGGTTTGAAGATGGGCTCAAAGATCAGCGGGAATACGTCCATGCTCGATTGACTCCGGTTGATCGGATTATTCTACATGGGATGGGCTCCGGCTGGCAAATGCGGGAGCGTCCGAACGGAGTCCGTGAGATTCGGCGAGATTCGGCGGCTGCGATGGCAGGCTGAAGGGCTGCCCAAGCGTGTTGGCGTTGCAGGCTGAAGGCCTGCTTAAGAAGGTTGGCGCGCAGGCTGAAGGCCTGTTCTAAAGTAGCCGGGGGCAAGCGTAGCGCCGCCCCCGGATCACGCCGCCCCCAACCCGCCCGACCCTGTAGGGGTGCGTCTTCTCTGCGAAATGGACGCGACCAAGCGCTCAGCGGACCCACGGTTACTGTAGCGCAGCCCTGCAGGCTGCAGGAAAGAGCGGCGCTGCAGCCGCCGGAATTGTCACAGACCCGGTTAGAGACTGCTGGTAGTTGGCCGCCCGCCGCTACAGAATCCCCGCGTATTGGTCCAGGGCTTGCGGGTTGGTCAGGGCGTCGCGGTTGGCCACGTGTTCTCCGTGAACCATTTGGCAAACGGCCAACTCCACCTTTTTCCCGCTGATCGTGTAGGGCACGGCCGATACGCTGCGGATGTGCTTGGGAACATGGCGCGGCGTGGTTCCTTCGCGGATGCAGCGGCGAATGCGCTTTTCGAGCGGTTCGTCCAGGGTCGTCCCGTCGCGTAACACGACGAACAGGCACACGTCGACGTCGCCGTCGTCCGTTCGTTTGCCGACCACGACGCTGTCGACGATTTCCTCCATCGCTTCAACCTGGCGATAAATCTCTGCCGTGCCGATGCGCACGCCGCCGGGGTTGAGTGTTGCGTCGGATCGACCGTAGACGATTACGCCGCCGTGGTGCGTGATCTTGACGTAATCGCCATGGCGCCAGATGCCTGGATAATGCTCGAAATAGGCCTTGCGGTACTTGGCATCTTCGGGATCGTTCCAAAACTGGGTCGGCTGCGACGGAAACGCGGAGCAACAGACCAGCTCCCCTTTTTCGCCGATGACGGGTTCGCCCGTGTCGTTGAAGGCCTGCACATCCATCCCCAGACCAAGGCATTGAATCTCACCAGCGTAAACGGGCAAAATGGGGTTGCCGAGCATGAAGCAACTGATGATGTCCGTGCCGCCGGCGATGCTGGACAGTTGCAGATCGGCCTTAACGTTTTCGTAGACCCAGTGAAAATTTTCGTCCGTCAGCGGCGAGCCGGTGGAGAGCACGGCCCGCAGTTTGGAAAGATCAAACTCCTTGCCCGGCTCAATGCCCGCGTTTTCGCACGCAGACAGGAACTTCGGGCTCGTGCCGAACACGGAAACGCCCAGCCGCTGCGCCATATCCCAGAGATGCGTACCGTCGGGATGGAACGGGCTCCCATCGTAAAGCACGATCGTGGCCCCGACGCCCAGGCCGCTGACCAGCCAGTTCCACATCATCCAGCCGCACGTCGTAAAGTAGAAAAGCGAATCCTCGCGGCGCAGATCCGTGTGGAGCATGAGTTCCTTCATGTGCTGCAGCAGCGTCCCGCCGTGACCGTGGACGATGCACTTGGGCACGCCCGTGGTGCCGGACGAATACATAATGTAGAGCGGATGGTCGAACGGCACGTCGGCGAAGCTCAAATCACCGTTGGTATCGACAAGATCAGACCAACGCACATGATGTGAAATTCCCGAGCAATCCGGGGCATGCTCGGCGAAGTCGATCGTCACGCAGGTCTTGATGCTCTCAATGCGTTCAAGGATGCCGGCGATTTTCTCCACGCAAGAGATCGGCTTGCCGTTGTAACTGTAGCCGTCTGCCGCGAAAAGGAGTTTGGGCTGAATCTGCCCGAAGCGATCGAAGACGCCGCTGATGCCGAAATCCGGACTGCACGACGACCAGATCGCGCCGAGGCTCGCCGTCGCCAACATGGCCACGACGGCCTCGGGGATGTTGGGGAGAAATCCGGCGACGCGGTCTCCCGGTTCGATGCCGAGCTTACGCATGGCGGTGGCCGCGCGGGCTACCTCATCGCGTAGTTGGCCGAACGTCAGGGCTCGCGTTCGGCCAAGTTCGTCTTCGGCTTGGATGGCAATCCGATCGTCATCGAACCGGAGCAAGTGCTCGGCGAAATTGAGCTTGGCCTCCGGAAACCATTTCGTGGTCAACATCGAGGACTTCGTCGAGATTTTCCCGTCCGAACCGGTCATCCGGATTTGAGCCGTTTGCACCATCCCCTCCCAGAAGCGATCCGGCGCTCGGACCGACCATTCGTGAAGGGCCGACCATTTGGCATCAAATCCATGCTGCTCGGCCATCCGAACCATAAAGGCGTGCATCTGCGACGCGTGGGCCCGGTCATCCGAGGGCCGCCACAGCGGTTGTTCTGTCGTCATTGCCAATCCCCTGACGGAGTTTTGTATGCCCGCAAACCATCGAGCCGGAGGTATTGTTGGGTTCAGGGAGAAGATCGTCAACAAAACGCCTGCTCGCAATGAAATGTAGCACACTCGCCCTCGAGTGTGAGGCCGCTGCAACCAACAGTGGTTTGGTCAATTCGAGAATGGCGTGCCCCGCGGCATCCCGGCCGAGGGCGGCCAGGCTACATGGCCAGGCTACTTCCGTGATTTTCTCGGTACGAAGCGACCGCCGGGAAGGCCACGAACCAATCCCTTGAGCTGCAGCGCCGTCAGCGTCGAGGTCACCTGCCCCATCGAGAGGTGGGTCTTATTTGAAATCCGCTCGGCGAATTCCTCACCGCCAACCACGGATGAATAAACGGCTTGCTCGTGCGACGCGAGTTTGGGATTCGGCGCGGGCCGAGCGCCACCTCGTTCTTTCTCACCTTGGTCGCCAGGATGTTGTTCATTGCGGACACCGGCGTCTTCCCCATCGCAACCGCCACCGGGCGTCTCCTGGCGCATGATGTCGCCGACCTCGCCGAACTCGTCGAGAATGTCGTCGATAGCGGTAACCAGCTTGGCTTGCGAATCGCGAATCAACGCGTTGGTGCCCGCCGTCGTCTCGGGTTGGTCGATTCGCCCGGGAATCGCAAAGATTTCCCGGTTGTATTCCGACGCCAGCCGCGCCGTGATGCACGCACCGCTTCGCCGACCCGCTTCGACGACAAGCACCCCCAACGACAACCCGGCGATGATGCGATTGCGCTGCGGAAAATTGCCCGCAACCGGCGCGAAGTCGATCGCGTATTCCGTGACCAGCGCGCCGCGCCCGCCGGCGATTTCCTCCGCGAGCGATTCGTGCTCCACAGGGTAGATCGACGCAAGCCCACCGCCGAGCACCGCCACAGTCCGCCCCCCGCCTTGCAACGCCCCGCGGTGGGCAAATCCGTCGATTCCCCGGGCCAAGCCGGAGACAACGGTGAACCCGGCCGCGCTCAGCGCTCGTCCGAATCGAAGCGCCTGCTCCCGCCCGTAGTGCGAACAACGGCGCGTGCCAACAATAGCGATGGCCACGGCGTCTTGCGGCTCCCAATGGCCGCGTACAAAAACACACAGAGGCGGATCGCTGATGTTCTTCAGCGGCGCCGGGTAGTCTGGATCCTCCATGCAAATGATGCGGACGCCTAGCTCCGTGGCCCGCTCGATTTCGAGTGCCGCGCGGTCGCTTCGAACGCCCTCAAATATAGAATCAGCGACTTTCGGCCCGACCTTTTGGACGCGCTGAAGCGCCGCGTGCGAAGCCGAGAAAATCTCAGCGGGACAACCGAAGTGGTCGAGGAGCCGCCGCGCAAGAATCGCCCCCACATCGGGCACGAGGTGGAGCCGAAGAAAGTCCACGCCGATGGGAGAGATGACCTGCTGCGCGTTCGAGGTTGGCATGAGGCGGCCCTTTGTGTTTGGCCAATGTTCGACGGTCAGTCTATCCCGCAAGGCCCGTTAATGCCAGAAGCGCCCGGGCAGGCAGGTTTGCCAGGGTCCGTGACACTACCGGCGCGATGGGACCGCCGAGTCAGAGCCGCTGGCGCTAGCCTGCGGACCCTCCGCGACGGATGTCACCGGGCTTGCGCCGGGTGCTCTGAAAAGCATGCCCTAAAGAGTGCCCGCCATCTATTGGGTCACGGGCCCGGTTTGTCCCTGACACCCGCCGCAACTCAACGCCGCGCTCGACACCGCATGGCCGCGCGGGCTGAAGCCCGCGGCTCGGGTGGGGCCACATGCCCGCGGAATCTTGCGCGACCATGCTCTACTTCGCAGAATCTTGGATCCACGTCCGCATCCGTTCCTCCAGCAAATCGATCGGCATGGGCCCATCGCCCAGCAGGGCGTCGTGAAAATCCGGCAGCGAAAAACGCTCGCCTAGCGCCTGCTCTGCCTCTTTGCGCAGCGCAAGAATCCGCAATTCGCCCACCTTGTAGGCCAACGCCTGACCGGGCCAATCGATGTATCGATCGACTTCCGCCTCGATATCCAGCCTCGAAAGACACGTGTTGTCGGCCATAAATGCGATGGCCTGTTGCCGCGACCAGCCTTGCGCGTGGATGCCCGTATCTACGACCAATCGGCAGGCCCGCCACATCTCGAGCGTCAGTTGGCCGAATTGTTGATGTGGGTCGGTGTAGCCGCCGAGTTCGTATCCGAGCTTTTCCGCATAGAGCGCCCAGCCTTCAACATAGGCGGTAAAGTTTCCGTAGAACCGCCGGAATCGCGGCAGGCGCTCGTTCTCCACATCCAGCGCAATTTGAAGATGATGGCCGGGAATGCTTTCGTGGTAGGCCAATGCCTCGAGCGTAAACCGCAGCCGGTCCTGAGGCTTGTAGGTGTTGATGTAGAAGTAGCCAGGCCGCGATCCGTCCGCGGGTACGGGGCCGTAGTACGCCATGGGGGACGAGGCCGCACGAAACGCCTCGATTTCCTTCATCACGATGTCCGATTGAGGCAGCCGGCCAAAGAGTGGCTTCACCGATTGCCGCGTGCGTTGGAGGATGCGGTCCGCCGCGGCGAGCAAATCCTCGCGGGAGGAAAATCGCCGCGCGGGGTCGTCTCGCATGTTCACCAAGAACTCATCGAGCCCGCCGTCAAAACCGATCTTGGTCTTGACCTTGGCCATTTCGAGCCGAATTCTCGCCACTTCGGACAACCCGAGTTGGTGGATTTCGTCCGTCGGAACACGAACCGTCATGTTCAAGTACGCCAGGGCGTTGTAGATCTTGTCGCCGTTGCGTACACCGCTGATTCCAATCGTGGTTCGCGATTGAGGAAGAGCTTCGTCCTCAACATAGGCCAGCAATCGCAGGTATCCGGGAATCACGAATTCACGAATGGCCGAATCGATCCCGTCACGGATCGCCGGTCGATCTGATTCTTCGAGCACGTTGATATTCTTCAAGGGCGCATGGAATTCACTCTGCGTGACGTCGGCGACAATGTGGCGCCGCAACTGCGGAATGACGCGCCTGACAATCACGCGCGGCGAGACCAGGCCGATGGATTGGCCGCGACGCATGTTCTCGATCATTTGCGACACCTGCACGGGAAATGCCTTCAGCCGCTGAATGTAGTTCTCGAAGTCGTGTCGATCGCCAAACGGTTGCGACACGAGAATCAGAGGGAACTTGATATGCGCGCCGTCGAGCGGATCGAGGGGCATATAGTGCCCGAGACACGCAAGCCTCATCAGCGAATCGCGCATCGACCGCTTCAACAACGTCCGGTTCAACCGCTGCTCGGCAGACTCGCCCGTTCGGGGAATCGTGCGTAGCTTCTTGAGTAAGCCCTCTAACGTGCCTTGCCACCGCCGGCGTGCGGAGTCGCTGAGATCCTCAAGTTTGTCGTCGAAGCGGTGGTCGCCGGAATCCGTCGCCCGCGTGGGAAAGCGCTGCATCACCGCATCCCAATAGCGGTCGGCCAGCGCGGCCACCGTGTCGAGCTCCGCCGGAAATGCGGCGCCAGTGCCCAGGAACGACACACCTACGAAGACAAGTGTGGCAAAACGGCGTTGCATGTCGGTCGTCTCCTGGGAAACCATTTCTGAATCTCGCTGTTCCATGACGGACTAGCCGCCGTCGGGAAACGGTTTGGGCTTACCCTCGTCGTCCACGGAGACGAACACGAGCTCACCGTCGGTTACCCGGATGGGCTGCGCCGCCATGCTCCGCCGCCGCGCGCAAACGCGAACTTTGATGCTGATCGACGTGGTTCCGATTCTGGTCGTGTCCGCGTAGAGCGACAACACGTCACCCACAAAAACGGGCTCCTTGAACTCAACCTCTCGAAACGCCACGGTGACATATCGACCATGGTGCTGCCGCATCGCCTCAACGTAGGCGGCCTGGTCCATGAGCGAAAGAATGACGCCCCCGAAAATCGTGCCGTCGGCATTCGTATCGCTAGGCATCATCACGGTTCGAATGGCCGGCTCGCTCGTGGCCTCAATGGGTTCTCGCGGCATCTCTGAAATCGCCTCCTGCATGTTGAACGCGCTCATCGCGCCATGGTCGATCCCGAGCCACATGCTTCAGCTTGCGCGGCGCCATGGCCCAGCACCCCACACGAACCCGCAGGCCGCGCGGGCTGAAGCCCGCGGCTCGGTGATTCATTCAGGCACCAACCAAAATCCACACCGAACCCATCACCCCCACCACCAGCACGATCCAGACCGTCCACCATAGACCTGGGTATCGGAATCGATAGAGTTTGGCAAGGTGAATCAAGTAGCGCAGCACCACAGCCCCGCCGAGCTTGCTTCGACCGGCCGTCCGCGCGGCGAATTGGATCGGCAATTCCGCCGGGCGGCTACAGCGACACTTGACATAGAGCTCCAGCGCAATCTTGTACCCGATGGGATCCAAATCCGCCGCCCCCTGCCATGAGGCTCGTGCCAACGCAAAAAATCCGGAAAGCGGATCGGAAACGGGAGTCAATGGCTTGGCGAGCGCGGTGGCCAGCTTGCTTCCCGCCAAGCGCCACCACGGCCAGCTACGCTCGACACTCCCGTCCGGGTGATACCGTGAACCGATTACGAAGTCCGCCTGATCAGCCCAAAGTTGACCGACAAATTGAGGGATCAGCTCGGGCGGATGTTGAAGATCGGCGTCGAGAACAAGCAGCATAGGGGATCGAGCAGCGGCGAATCCTGCCAGGACCGCACTGGAAAGCCCCTTCTCTTTTGGGCGCACCAGGATTTCGACCGGAAACCGCGTGGCCAGCTCCTCGACAATCTCCACCGTCCCATCACGCGAGTTGTCATCTACGATCAGAACTTCCGCCCGGATATTCGTCGGGGCGAGGGCCGCAAAGATGCGTTCGACGAGCGGCGCGATGTTGGGGGCTTCCTCAAACGTAGGGACCACGATTGAAACCGCCGGCGAAGAATCCATGATGACTGCAACTATAGGCGATGGCTAGGGGTTGACAATCACGGGATCCGCGAGACGTACGGCGGAACGCGTACGCCGAAGCCAAGCCGCTGGCGCCAACCTGCGGACCCCGCCCGGCATGC
This sequence comes from uncultured Phycisphaeraceae bacterium, assembly GCA_964651325.1. Taxonomy (GTDB): domain Bacteria; phylum Planctomycetota; class Phycisphaerae; order UBA1845; family UBA1845; genus JADFOB01. The sequence goes on along the minus strand of CAZYXP010000010.1, from coordinate 17,204 downwards.
CTTAACCGAGCTTGGCCCGGTGCGATGAAGCCCACCGCCGATTCCATCACGCACGCCCCATCACGGGCCACGGTTGGTTTGACACGGTCGGCTTCGGTAGATACATAGCAGTGCGTCGCTATGCTTTGTTCTCAAGAGCGGTTTTTCTTGCGCACGTAGATGAGTTGACCATGATTGCTACGATCGGCGCCACGACGATTGAGTCCGTTTCGGCCACGGGTCGATTTGCCATTTTTTGCTGGCACATGCTCCGATGGCTCATCCCCGGGCTGGTGCGATGGAAGATGTGGGTCCGGGCGCTCCCCCTGTTCTACGAAGTCGGCAATCGAACGCTCCCGGTCATCCTGATCACCGGAACATTCGTGGGGTTGGTGCTCGCGAATCAAAGCTACGCCCAACTCCACGCCGCCGGGTTTGAGCAACACATGGGCGTTTTGCTGTCGGTAACGCTGATGCAGGAACTCGGCCCGGTGCTTTCCGGCGTGATGGTCGCCGGCCGCATCGGTGGCGCGCTGACCGCTGAACTGGGCACAATGAAAGTGACCGAACAGATCAGCGCGCTAAGCGTGATGGGGGCGGATCCGATCCGCCAGCTCGTGGTACCGCGGTTTCTGGCCTGTTTGATCATGACGCCGCTGCTCACGCTTTTTTGCGATGTGTGCGGACAGCTTGCGGGGTGGTTTGTCGCGGTCATGCTCAAAGGCATTCCCTCTTCGCCCTACTGGTACAACATCGCCAACGCGCTCGTCAAGTTTGACGTCATCGTGGGCGTGGTCAAGAGCGTGGTTTTTGGCGGCGCTATAGGAATGGTCGCGTGCTACAAGGGGTTTCACTGCCGCGCCGGCGCCGAGGGCGTGGGCCGCGCATGCACGGAGTCGTTCGTAATTGTCTTCATCATCATCTTGGCGACGGATTTCTTGTTCGGTACGGTGATGAACGGCATCTACCGGGCGCTGTACGGGTTTCAATCGCTTGTATGACCTTGGGATGATCAGACGATGCCGACGGCCGTGGAACACGCAAATACCGAATCCCTCATTCGACTCGTGGGTATCCACAAAAGCTTCGACGACCTTGACGTGCTCAAGGGCATCGACCTGGAGCTCAAGACAGGGGAAACCACGGTGGTCATAGGGGAATCGGGTTCGGGCAAGAGTGTGATCCTCAAACACATCGTTCGTTTGCTCAAGCCCGACAAGGGCGCGGTCTACTACCGCGACTTGAGGTTGGATACGATGTCCGAGCGAGACCTGGTTTCGATCAGACCTCGATTCGGATTTCTTTTTCAGCTCAGCGCGCTGTTCGATTCGATGACCGTCGCGGATAACATCGCGTTCCCCATACAGGAACACACCGGCCGGCGCCAAGCGGAGATCGCCCGCGTCGTCAAAGAAAAACTGGCGATGGTCGGCCTCGACGGCCTACAGGATAAGTGGCCTGCAGATCTTTCCGGGGGACAGAAAAAACGGGTGGCGCTGGCTCGGGCCATCGCCGTCAACCCCGAGCTGGTGCTCTACGATGAACCGACGACCGGGCTGGACCCGCCGCGGGCCGACGAAATAAACGAGCTGATTATCAAACTCCAGCGCGAGCTCGGGGTGACCAGCGTGGTCGTAACGCACGACATGGCCAGCGCCAATAAGGTGGCGGATCGCATTGTCATGCTGCATAAGGGCAAGTTTATCTTCGACGGAAAGGCCAAGTCCGTGATGAAAAGCGATGATTTGCGCGTGCGCAACTTTGTCGAAGGTCGTTGCGGCGAAGAGGTGCTTAGAGAACTTCACGAGCAGACGGGATCATGAAAGAGAATTCACGAAACTTTTTGGTTGGCGTGTTCGTCGTGGCCTCTGTAGGGGCCTTGGGCGTCTTGATGGTGTGGTTCGGCGAGGCGCCGACGTGGCTGCGCACGACGGATTGGGAGCTCAACATCATCGGCGTGCGAGATCTGCGCGGCGTGGCGGAAGGGACGCCCGTCAAACTCAACGGAGTCGAAATCGGACGTGTCTCAAGTTTGGATTTTCGAGACCGCGATGCCCCCGAGAAAGGGGTCGTCATCCGGACTTTGATCAGCCGGGGTTATTCCGTACCCATGGGCGCCCATGCCAAAGTGTATGGAGCAACGCTTGGTATCGGATCGGGGCAAATCAACATCGTTTTCGAAGAGAACGTGACCTCCAAGCTCATGCCCCAAGAAAACGCCACGATGCGCGGAGAGATGGCGAGCATGCTCAACGAAGTCATCACGCCCTCCATGGTGGAATCCTTCCAAAGGATGCTCGACACCATTGGCAATGTTGCCGTGGCCGTAGAACCGGTCGCCCTGAGCCTGGACGAACTCATCAAGCAACGGAGCGTAGCGAATGTGGATGATCCCCAACCGGGTGCGGGGAAATCGATGGCCAACATTTCGACCGTGGTCGAACGAATGGATGATCTCATAGCGAATATGAACGTCGTGCTCGGCGATGTTGAAGTTCAGGGAGACATCAAGGGCGTGGTCCTCGATTTGAAAGACACCAGTGCGACACTGAAAGAGACGGTCGAAATCTGGAAACGGAAGTCGACCGAACTGGCCGACGACGCCACCGGGTTGATCGCAGGAACCGAAACAAAACTCGACGGATCGTTCAATCTGCTCGATGAACTTCTGGCTCAAGCGGGAGAGGCCGCCACCGGCCTGGTGCACTTGATCAACGGCATCGAGCAAGGACGCGGAACCGCTGGCCTCATCGCCAAAGACGAACGACTCTACGAAGCCGCTGTCCTGGCGCTGGATCGGCTCAATGTGGTCCTGGCGGACTTTGCGATCATCAGCGGCAAAATTCGCGACGATGGATACATCACCATTTCGCAAGCATCACCGGTCGGCCCACCGATTCTACGCAAGAATTTCAAGACACCCGGCGGCTCCAAGAAGGATCGCCAAGCCAAGATGGCCGCCCAACCCTAGGGCCCATCGCCGGCAGCCCGCTTCTGCCAACTCGCCCAGCCGGCAATCAAGGCTTGGGCGATCCACGCAAACAGGAAACCCCGCCACACCCACAAAGGCGCGCCAACCGGCATGGCCCACTGACCAGTCTCAACCAGTATTCCTTGGGCATCGAAGTAATAGACCGATAGCAACCCAACCGTGATCCACGTCAGCCGCCATCGAGCCGCCAGAAAAACCATGGGCAGCGCGAAGTACCAGTAGTGGACCACCGGGATCGTCAATATGAGCAGGCCAGACGCCGCAACGCCGTACCGCCCAAAGCCAAGACCGTCCGCTTGACTCCCGCCGCAAGCCACCCAAGCGCCCCACCTACCCCGAGCCGCGGACTTCAGCCCGCGCGACGCCTCGGCGTCAGACAAGCCCCGCGCCGATACCGGCGCGTCGTCTTGTTGCGTGAACACGCCGGACCCGCGTATCGCGAGTACCAAGAGCATCAACCCCGCGACGAACGCGATCGCAAGGCGCGTGGCCGAGTTCGAGTAGTCCACATCGAACAGCGTTCCCCCGAAACTGAAGAACGAATCAACCGACGAGAACCGACCAAGGCTACCGAATAGCGATTGACCGGCACTGCAATAGGGCAGGTATAAGATCGCGATGGCCGCGAGCGCCGCGAAAAACGCCCTCTTGGAGCGAAAAAGAAACCACGGCAGAAACACCACAGGAAACAGCTTGGCCGCGATGCTCCCCCCCAACGCGATCCCCGCGGCCACACGGTTGCCGCGCTGATCCAATCGCCACGCAAGCACCAGCAGCAGGATCATCAGACTGTCCACGTGCCCCTCGACAGAGAAAGCAGTCAGAACCAGCGGGCAGGCTCCGTAGATAAGCGCGCGCGTCGGCGATCGGCCCGCGGCGGCAAGAATGGCCGCCAGCAGTACGACGCTCAACGCATCCCAAAACGCGTGCAGGGCCTTGGTCGTGTAAATCGAAGGGTGAACCGCTGCGGCAGCAAGAAACTCGATCTGAGCCAGCGGTGGGTAAATCGCCGGGTAATCTCGGTGATTGATGAGATCCCAATCCTCGCCTCGAAGCGAAACGAGCAGATCGCTGTCCGGAGCCAACACAAAGGGATTGTGACCCGCCAGTTGGACCCGCCCCTCCCACAAGTAGCGATGAGCATCGTCGGTCGGCTCGACCGCCAGCGGGATCACGCGCAATAGCAAGCACGGGATCAGCCATCGCGCAGGGTTGCGGTGAACGTCAGCCGGTCGCGGCCGCCACAGCCACAACAAGCCCAAATACCCAAGGAAAGCAATGACGTAGGCGATCTGAAATGAACCGACGTCTTGGGCGATCGACCCCAACATCGCGGTGTGGATGGCGAAGTAGAACAGCGGCAACCACGCCGCGTACCGGGCCATACCCAGCCAAACGGGCTCCCGGCGAAGGGTTGTGGATGGTTCGCACGATAGGCCCTGGCTCATCACGAGGCTGCGCCCCTACGTGGACGCCTTGGCGCCGATAAGCGTAGGAACGGCCATCGACTCCGCTTCGTCGGCACCGTCACGCTGCCGGCGCGGTCGCGACAGCCATCCAATAACCAAGAAGCCAATCGCATAGAGCAGCAGGAAAAAACTAAACGCCCGATGGTATTGCGTAAAACACAGAACAAACGAAAACGCTGCGTACACCCCGAGCCCCAGTTCTCCGAACCACAAGGCACTCGCGGAAGTCACATAGCTCGAACGCTTCTTCTCGAATCCGGCACTACCCGACTTGGGCGTGCGCACAAACTCCCCCCCACGAAGCCGCAAGCCGCGAAGCACGGCGATCGCGTTGTTCAAACACAAACCGCATCCGAGCACCAGCATGGAGGGAATCGTCCGCAACCCGCCCCATCGACCGTCCAAGCTATACCGGGCATACGCGTAAACAAACGACGGAGCAAAAGCTGACAAAAGGATAATCCCCCAAGCGATCCATGCCCATCCGGAAAACAACCGCTCGTCAGCAAAGATCAGCAGCATGGGCCTGGCGACCAGCGCCAGAATTAGCATCCACAACGCTACGGAATAATGAGTCAGGTGCAACGTGGCCTCGACCTTTTCGGCCAGAGAAATCTTGGCGCGCCAAATACGCGGAAGAAGCTTGCACGCGACTTGGATCGATCCCGTCGCCCACCGCCGTTGTTGACTCTTTAGGGCGGCCACCGTGCCAGGAAGCTCCGCCGGACATGGCAAGTCCAAGCAATACTCCAACCGCCAACCGGCCAACTGGGCGCGGTAGGAAAGATCCAGGTCTTCGGTCAGCGTATCCCCGCTCCAACCACCCACGGCCGGATCGTCGATGGCGGCCTTACGCCAGACCCCTGCCGTACCGTTGAAATTCATCATCAGCCCGTTCCAAGCTCGCGCACCCTGCTCGATTGCAAAATGGCCATCGATGCCAAGCGCCTGTGCCGATGTCAACCAGGACTCGTGGCGATTCAGATGAGTCCAACGACCCTGAAGACACGCCATTTTGGCATCCGACTCCAAAAGAGGAACCGCTTTCCGTAAGAACGACTTGGGCGGAACAAAATCCGCATCAAAGATGGCGACGTAGGATCCGGTTGCCGTGGTCAATCCGTGCGAGAGCGCCCCGGCTTTGTAGCCAGACCGGTCGGCTCGGCGGATCACCTTGACGTCCCGGCCGCGCGCGGTGAGGCGGGCGACGACATGATCGATGATGTTGCGCGTGTGATCCGTACTATCGTCGAGAACCTGAATCTCATGCTTGCCGGCCGGGTATTCAATGGCGGCAACGGCCTCAATCACGCGCACAGCGACGTCGGCTTCATTGTAAATGGGAATCTGGCTCGTCACGCTAGGCCAAGCGTCGTCGTCCGTAACCCGGGCATACTGAAGAACGGTGAGCTCTTGTCGGCTGCGGTGGTGCTTGGACTGCCGCCGGAACAACAACAGCAGAACATAGAGGTGCAACCCGTACGCGGCCAGCGCCATGGTCGCCACGACAAAGACCCCAAACACACCCCAAAGCAACATTGAACTTAACGGCATAACTTACTCGAATCCAACGGGAACCAACGCGTCGGGACACCTGCATCCTATTCTCATAAACCCAACCTTACGGCAGATCAAGGCGGGCAATCGTCTGACGGGGACCGGTTACCCCTCGGGGTCCATATTCGATTAAAGCCTCAAATATTCCCGCCCGCATCCCGTGTCGCTGGCAGGGGATCGCGGCTCCGGACGCGGTAGTCTAATGCCGTAACCCACAAACTCCAGCGATATCGGCGGCACGCGCACCGGTTCGGCCCGATAAGAATTGGCCCCATACTGCGCCCCGCAACGAACAGTTTCATTGACACCCCGCAAATCCACGCTGAGAATAGCGGTCTAGATGATTCGCTATAGGATTCTCCACAGAAAATGAACCTCTATCGCCTCAGTCAACTTTGCGAAATCCTCGCGCACCATGGATTCAACGCGTCCCTAGAGGGCGAGGATCTTCAGGTCACCGCGATCAATACGCTGGAATCTGCAGTCTCAGGAGAGCTGTCTTTCCTTTCCAACGAAAAATACCTCAAAGCCGTCGCCCATACCGACGCCTCCGCCGTGATCCTGAAAGCTGGCGTCAAACTTCCGGCCGGCAAGTCCGCGATCCGCATAGATGATCCCTACGCAGCCTTGGCCGTGGCCATTATCGCCATGTACGGCTATCGGCGGCACCCTCAATGGGGCATTTCCGACCGGGCGAGCATTCACGAAGCGGCAACAACCGGCAGCAATCTAAACATTGCGGAATTCTCGACCATCGCTGAAGGCGCCACCGTCGGCAACAACTGCACCATCTATCCCGGTTGCTGCGTCGCTAAGGACGCCTCTATCGGCCACGATTGTATTCTGTTCCCCAACGTGGTCATCTACGATGGCTGCGTCCTCGGCGATCGTTGCACGATTCACGCCGGCTCGGTCATCGGCCAAGATGGGCTGGGCTTTGCGCCGCATGAGGGGAAATGGGTCAAAATACCGCAAATCGGCAACGCGGTGCTCGGCGACGATGTAGAAATAGGGGCCAACTGCTCCATCGATCGCGCAACCATCGGAAGTACCGAAATCCATTCCGGCACCAAATTCAGCGACAATGTAACCATTGGGCACGGCTGCAAGATCGGTGAGCATTGCCTATTTGTCGGGCAGGTAGGCCTGGCCGGGTCGGTCACCGTGGGGCAGCATGTGACCCTTGCAGGGCAGGTCGGATTAGCGGGACATCAGACCATTGGCGACCATGCCGTAGTCGGTGCCCAAGGGGGCGTGGTGGGCGATTTGGAGGGCGGAAAAACCTATTTTGGATCGCCGGCCGTGCCGATCACCGAAGCGCACCGATCGCACACCGCGGTACGCAAGCTTCCGGGGTGGTTCAAGCGAATCAAAGCCCTCGAAAAGGAAGTGGCCGAGCTGCGAATGCTGGCCGACGCCGAAAAGCCGATTTCCTAGCGATTTGTTACGCCTGAGTTTTCGGCTTCATTGAGGGATCAGAGCCGCGGGGCGTCAGCCCGCGGACCGGCCCTACCCGTTTTCCCGAGCCGCATGCTTTGGCTTGCGCGGCTGCGGGTCAGAGCGCATCCTACGACCTCGCTTCGCCACGGGGAACCGCGACACCCCATGAGCCCGGAGCACCGCGCGGACTTTGAGCGCGGGGTCAGTTGGGACGCTGGGGAACCAGATTCTTCGCATCGGCCAAAAGTCGTGAGATTTCGTCCGCTCGATTCCCCGGTATTCCAGCAAGGTCGGCCGGCGCGGATCGAGGTGCATCGGCCGTTGCTGACCAATCCGATCCCCCTTCGCCTTCGGGTTCGCCGAGCATGGTCAACTCACCGCCCGCCAGGGGTTCGGCAATCGCGTCTCCTATCGTCGTGCGGTCCGAAACATTGGCCAATGGCTCAATCGGATGCGTTTGGCGGATCGATGGGGCTTGGTCGAGCGTTCGCTCGAGTCGCGTCTGCACCCGAATCGCTTCGGCAATCCACTCACGCAATGTCTTCGAGGACCGATCCGTTTCGGCTCGAAGGCTGCGAATTTGCTGCGTAGCTTTGGTGCTGATCTGTCCGCACGAGTCCGTCTGCTTCTTGGCCTCCAGGGTCGTCTTGGATAGCGAGGAAAACACCTTGCGAACAGCACCGCAGACTCGCTCAAGCTGGGCGGTCTGCGTTTGGGCAGAGCGGACGAGCTCGGCCGGCTTCTCGGTGGAGCGTACGATGGCGGCCTCAATCTTGGCCGCCCGCGCTTCAAGATGGCTGAGGGTCGCCGAGATGCCTTCGCCTTGCCGGCTGAACTGCGTCAACAGTTGATCCGAAGCGTTGGCAGCGCTGCTCAAGTCGTCGGCAACCCGGCTCGCGCCATCGACCATCTCGGTAATGGACTGTTCGGAATCCTTCGCTGTTTTGAGAAGCTTGCTGATGGATACCAACCGGTCCGCAATTTTCTTCGCGTCCTGGCAACGTGTGGCGATGATCTTACCCTGGGCATCAGCCCCGGACGATTGCTCTGAAAGCTTGCCGAGCATCGCTTGGGCGCCTTGGACTTCGCCCGCGAGTCGAGCAGCCATCGATTCGATTTCCTGCTGTTTGCGCTCGAGCGCCTTGGTCTGTACCTCCGCGCCGCCTGCCAATCCCCAAAGGGATTCAATCGTCGACTCAACGTGTTTCGTCTTGTCACCCAAGTCGTCCAGCAATGCGTTGGCCTCATCCAGCAGCCCATGGCCCTTCCGGTTCATGTCCGACAACTCCTGGAGCACGACCCGGGCGGCGGCATTGTGGGAATCAAGCTGGGTCACCTTGGTTTGCGCTTCGGCCGAAACGCTCCCTATGGCATCCGACCCTTGCGCCACCGCCTGGGCAATCCGCGCAATGGTTTCGTCCGCTTCAACTTGGACTTTGCAAACGCCCGCGCGAAACACCTCCGTCTTGGCACACGCCTCTTCTGCGACCTGCGCCACCTCACCTTTGAGTTGTTCGGTCCGCTCCTTTGTGACCTCAGCGATTCGCTCAATCGTGGCTTCCGCGACGCGCTCAACTTGGCCCACGCGCGATTGGAATGCCTCCGTTTTGACGGACGCCTCTTCAACAACCGCCGCAATGTCATTTTGCGTTCGCTGCGTCCGCTCGATGGCGGCTTGGGCAATGTGCGTTACCGTGGCCTCTGCTTCACGTTCCACCTGCTCCACGCCCGATCGGAATTGCTGGGTCGTGGCAGACGCCTCCTCGGTAACCACAGCGACGTCACGCTGCATTTGTTCGGTTCGCTCGGTCGCGGCTTGTTCGATTCGCGCGATCGTGGCCTCCGCCTCACGTTCGACCTGGTCCACGCCGGATCGGAACTGCTCCGTCTTGAGGGCCGCCTTCTGGGCAATTTCGGCAACGTCGCTTTGCAGTTGGCCAACATGGGAAACGACCGCATCCAAGTCGCTGGTTGCGGATTGACCTTGCTGCACCGCCTGCTCGATGTTGGAGACGATGGCTTTATGGCCCTCAATTTGGGCAGCGGCGGCAACCGCCCGCTCCTGGGCAGCACCTATGTCTACTAGCATCGCGGCCACGCCTCGCTGCAATGCCTCGGCTTTACCCGTGGCGCATTGCATTTCCGTCTTGTGGGCTTCGCCTCGCTCGATGCTGCTGTCCAAATCACATCCGAGTTGAGCAACCCGCTGCTCTTTCACCGAGATTTGAGCGAGCGACTTCTTGCAATCCGTTGCCACGTCCGTTGACCGCTTCTGCATCGCGTCAACCTTTTGACCCGTCGTGCGAAGCATTCGTTGCAACACTTCAGCACGCGCCTCCAAGCCAGAGACCTGGGAGCGCAACTCCGTTTCTCTCGATTCCATGGCGTTGATCGCTTCGAGCTGAGCAACGCAAAACCGATCCAGCACCTTCTCAAGCTTGCCCTCGAAATGCTCCATGCTCTTATGGAGCAGGTCGTCCTTGATGCGATTCGCCTCGGTTAGCATGTTCTCGGTTTGCGCTGCTAGCGATGCGATCGCTCGATCCGCTTTCGAGAGCGCTTCATCCGACGTGCGTTGCGTAGCGCTCCATGCCTCGAGTTGGGAGGCGGCAATTCGATCCAGCGACTTTTGAAGCGTGGCCTCGAAGTGATTGATGCTCTTGTGGAGCAGCTCCTCTTTGATCCGCTCCGCTTTCGAGAGCGATTGGTTCAAGGTGCGTAGCTTGGCGTCGATTTGGTCGCCGGCCCGCCGACTTGATTGCTCGTGATTGGCTTCCTCGCGTTGCATCGTCTCGATCAACTTCGAGGCCCGATCCAACGCCTCCTGGCCTGCTTGGGTTCCGGTCACAGCAACACTGATGCGTTCTTGAACCGTGTCTGCTTGGTCCGCGAGCTGCTCACCGAACTGACGCAAGGAGGTTTCCACATGCTCTGCGTTCGCACAGGCATCCTGCAAATGGGCAACCTTGTGGTCCGCCGTCTCGAGAATTCCAGGCAATTCGGCGAGCCGTTCGTGGGTCACGGCCATACGGTCTTGCGCCGTCGAAACTTCCGACCGGATGCGAGCGTTCAAGGTACTCAACGAATCGTTGGCACGGGTCACGGATCCGCCCAACTCTACTGCGATGCGTTGCGCGTGGCCAACAAGCGTCTCGAGGTGTGTCTCCACGGCGGTGGACTGCGCCAGTGCCGCCTGAGACGTCGTACTCATCCGTTCCGCGCGGGCGAGGGCACGCTCTAGGTTTTCCAGTAACAAGTGCCCCCGATCAACCATCATGCCCCCTTGGTCGCCGCCTTCGAGGGGATTCAGTGACTCGAGGCCGACACCACCGAGTTGATCCAAAATCATCCCTGAACCCACACCATATCCGACATCAGCCGCATGATCCGTTGCCGGTTCGCCAACTCCGAAGAGCGGATCACCTTCAACCTCGAGGCGGTCTCGCGACAACGACGCGCTGCGCACAACGCCGGTTCCGGATTCCGCTTTCGACCCCATCCCCCCTTGCAAATCGACCGCAGCGGTTTCGCTTGACGGGGCTGTGGTCGGCATCGGCTCTGCGTATGCGTGCTCCTTGACCAGTTCCAAAACGACCGACTCGGTAACCGTCTTGCGGGAGGCGCCGTAAGCTCCCAGCATCGCCTCGCCCGCCACATGATTGATCAGCCGGGGGATGCCCCCGGAAACGCGATGAATCACCTCAATGGCGGACCGCTCAAACAGATCGGCGTTCGCGGCGCCGGCCACCTTCACCCGATGGGCGATGTAGGCCTCGGTCTCGGCCGACGAAAACGGGACGAGCACACGCTCTCCAAACAGCCTTTGGCGCAAGCTCGATAGCTCGGCTCGATCCAACAATGCCTTGAATTGCGGCTGACCGGCCAGCATGACCGTCAGCATTGATTGGTCGCACAGATGCAGGGAGGTCAGCTCACTGATCTCCTCGAGCTGCTCATGCGACAGGTGCTCCGCTTGGTCAATCACCAGCAACGCGCGCCGCCCATTGGTGGTAACCCGCTTGAGATGTCGGCGCATTCTCGCCAATCCGCGGCCAGCGCTGAAGGACGTTGGAAGCGTGACGCCGAAGGCCTTGCACGCCTCGCGAATCACGCTCGATTGCCCACCGGCGGCCCACGTCAACACGACGCTCTGATCCGACGGCTTCCCGCGCATGAGCAACGAACGCATAAGCAGCGTCTTGCCGGTCCCGGCTTCCCCTATCAACAGCGCGATGGATTGACCAGACTGCGACTCATACTCCAGCGAGGCCAACACTTCATCGCCGTGGGAGGTCGGAAAGTAGAATTGGGGGTCCGCTCGTTCTTCAAACGGACGCCGAGAAAGCCCAAAGAATTTCGTATACATGAAGTGAACACCTATCGCCTAGAGCGTGCATCCTATTCCCAGCTAAACTGGCGCGCGACCATCATGGCGCCGCAATCCGCGCGCCCAATCATCCATGTGGCTCATCGGCACCGGCCAAGCAGCCCTTAAGTTATCGGTCAAGGATCATCCGGTGCGCGTCCCACTTCCCCATCAGGCGAGGATGGCTCAGTCGAAGTCGGAGTCATCGCGGGAATAAGGCTCGTCAGGTGAAGAGGATGATGTGTCGCCGGGCTCCACGACGTACGATCGAGCAAGCAGGTCCCCTAGACGCTGCTTACCGAAGGTCACCGCAACCAGCAGAACAAGCGGAACAAAATGGAATTCGACAACGCGGGCCAAGTTGCGGACGAGCACGCGCCCAAATCCGAGCGGTTTTCCGTCGGCGCAAACCACGCGAAGCCGTAACGCCCGTTTCCCCGGCGTCGAGCTCATGGCCGACTCGAAAATCGCCCCGTATATCCCGACGCATAGGCCCACGAGGGCTCGAAACCAGTAACGACCGGAGGGGTCATCTGAAACACCGTTTGCGTTCCAGATGGGAAAAGCGGCCTCTTCGACCAACAGGAGGCGGTAAAAGACCGCAATCACCGCGGGCGTGAGAATCGCCATGTCAATGCCAAAAGCCAGTGCCCGGCGCGATACGCGGGCAAGTCTCTGATTGTGGGCAAGCTTCGGGTGGTGGACAATACTACTGCGGCGCCAGATAAAGACCGCGGCCAGCGCCAAGCCCAAAACGGCGTATTCCAACAAGTGCTTGGCGGCGCTGGTAATCGTCGGGGGGTCGGGCGGTACCAGCGCAGGGACAACCGCTAGGGGATCCAGCGTCGAACCGTCCGCAATATTCCAGCGTCCAAAATGAAGCGAGGCCCCTTCTTCGCGGCGCGCCAGCCCGAGATGAGCCCCCGACAGATAGGCCGCAAACCCGCCTCCAGCCAAGGAAACGCGGGAAACGTCGCTCGCGGCAAGCGGCGACGGCTTCCACCCCCCTTGTCCTAGTTTCCAATACTGAAAAGAGGCTTCGCGACCGACCAAAAGAATCGGCTGATCCTCCCAAACCGAGCCGGACGCAAAATCCGGATCCGGCGCAGCAGGCCAAGCCATGGCCTCGGACCAAGGATCCTCGGAGGTCGCGCTGGATCGATACGTCCACGCTTCGCCTTGCCCGTTTGGATTGTAAATGACGTGGATTCGCCCGCCTGCCACCCAGAGGGTCAAGGGTCGACCCTGTAGTTTGAAATCCGCCGGGGCCGGGCGATCCATCATCCAACGCCCACTCTCAAACCGCACGATCGCCAGATCGGTGATGGGCTCAGAGGGAGGCGGCGGCTTCTCCTCGTTGGCACCACGCAATGAGAGGTCGTCCACAGGGTCAACCGTGTCCGTTTGCCCGCTCTTGTCGAGGGGCACGTTTTCGAACGTGGGAACCAGGGGGCTTGCCTGGCGAGACGTGATCAAGGCATAGAGTGCCTCGCGTTCAAGATCGCCAGCGAGCGCCAGAGGCACGGCGGACTCCGGAAGATTGCGCTCGCGGACCTGCTTGCACCCGGCAACCATGCTCCAAGAACTTGTCGGCGGAACCAAGGATTGATGCGTCCCGTCGCTGTAGATAATGTGTAGGTTCCGACCCGAAACCGCCATGGCGGCAATCTCGCCACCGATCGGGCCGACCGGCCGGGTGGCGAATCGGGTCTTCTTGGCCTCGTCAAGTGGACAATAGGTAAAAAAGAGCGCTGTCTGCTTGCTCTCAGCGTGGGTCATGTTCTGGAACAGCCAGATGACCTGCTGGTTGCCGGCCACCCCGAACAGTCCCTCCGGCTGGTCGGCTTGCACGGGAAAGGCGCTCGCCCCGCAAAGCCACGAGCCAATCACGCAAAACCGTAACCACGACCTGGCGCCGCCGGTATGAAACATGCATAGACCGCTTTTCATGGATTCATGCACTCGGTGGGGGTTCGAAACTGAATCCCATCCTCAGCGACTTGGGGCACCGATTTCCATTGGCGCACTTTGAACCGCAGCTTCAGCGGTGGATCAAACCACTCCGCGTCCAACAGGTGCGGCAGCATAGGGCCATCATCCCCGAGCCGCTGGTACTCGCTGAGATCTGAAGACATGTCTAATTCCCCCATGCTCCCGCGAAATACAACACGCCGGGTCAAGTATGGCGGATAGCGGTCGAGCCAGTATTCCTTGGCAATCCGAATGCCTCGCCCCGCCGACTCCTTCAGGAAAAGAATCTGCTGCCGCGCCGGCTCAATCCTCTGCAATCGCGCCACGTCTCCCGGTGAGATCAGATCGGTCGGAATCGACGTCAAGCCAAACGCCTCGACAAGCTGCTCCGGCACGATCGGAAGGTTCCAGCCCCGATTTTGCCCATGCCACCCGCATTCGTACCGATCCGCATCCTTGGCGTAGTACCAAAACCGTGACGCATTGGATCCCACCCGCATTTGCGTTTCGCCCAGCTTCTTCATATCAAACCGCACGAAACGCGGCGCCAGGAAAAAAAGGGTGGCATCGACGGAAAACGAGCGAGCCTTCCCGTCAGCGTCCACGATCCGACCGTCCACCGTGCCGGTCGCTCGTAGCGTGCCGGCGATGCGGGCCGTGTTGGCGTTGACCGCCGCGCACGCTCTTGCGAGTGGCATGGCCCGAGCGGGCGTCAACTTGATCGTCTTGGGCGTACACCCCCCACACATCACCGCCAGCACGATCGCGGCCGGCAGGAGTCGGCCCATCAGCAGACCGGGCTTGAGGGCGGCCTCAAGCTTCATCCGACGATCCTTCTTCGCTGACGCCGTCGGCGGGAGCCTCTTCGAGGTCCCAATCACCCATGTCCGCGTGCAGAATGCCCGAGAGTTGGCTGCTGACCTCCTCGATTTGCTCCTCAGACATGCGAGGATTGACCACCTTGTGGATCGACGTGTCACGGGTCAGATGCATGTCCCATACTTCGATTTCGTCCGTGGTCACGCATTGTTCATACCGCAAAACGCGCTTGCGCATCAGAATCAGCGCGATCACGAAGCGAAAACGTACCCGGTCGGGCTCCTGCTCGCCCCCCAGCCGCAGAAAAAACGCACGCAACATTTCGTTATCCACAAACGTCTTCTTCCGCTTCTCTTTGACGGCCATACGCGTCTTGAAATAGCAGAACGCGCCTTCGGGTGGTCCGTCCCATGCGGTCAGGCTGTAGTCGGCCCGACGAAACGAATCCCCTTCCTCGAACAGGACGGAGTAGAAGCCGTCCCCTTCATGGATGGCTTCCCCGGTTTGCGCGCAGACGCCACTGGTCCGCTCGACGGACCACGGTGTCGCCATTGGATTGGTCTTGGAGCTTCCCATCGCCTACGTCTCTCCCTAGATCGAACCCGCATTGGAGACAGACCGGCCCCTTCCGTCAAGCAGCCCCGCGTGGCAGGGGGTTGCTTCGGCACACCAATCGGCTTCGGCTGGCCGCAGTAGGAGCGTTCCCCAGCCGTCCGGGTGCGCCCAATGGCCCCTGGCACACGAACGCTCCATGGCAATCTCCGCTTTGGTGGCCCCTTCAACAAAGCAGCCCTCTGCCGTACCGCCGGGTCGCCGTAATTCCGCTTGCATCCGAGCGAATTGGGCGTAAGCTTAAGTACAGGTGTGGTACACCCGAGTGGCCAGGTCGCTTTGGCGTCTGACCCCCGCATCGACATTCGCGCATGGAGGCGAAACCATGGCAAGACGCCGTTCCTACCGTGCTCGTCGGCCCCGCCGCCGGCGTGGCTTACCCGTTATTCCCGTCGTGGCTTGCCTGACGGTTCTGGCCGTCGGGGCTTGGTGGCTCATCCCGGACGCGACACCGCTCGACGAACCGCAACCACTTGGCAATCACAAGCCGCTCCTAGCAGGCATGCCGGGGGCTGCGCCAGCAGGAGCGGCATCTGCCTCATCAGCAAAAGCGCCAACTGCGGTCCAACCCGGGCCCAACTCGAATCGACCCGCCTCCGCAAACCGGCCGCGACCCGCACCCGCGAGCGAGCCTCGAACAGCCGTGGCAACCAATAAGACGTCTGAGAAGCCATCCACAGACCTCGCCGCGGATCAAGACCGCCAAACCGCGCTCGTCCGAGCCGGCGATCAAGCGCTTGCCCAAAACGACGTGCTCACGGCCCGTGCTCGCTACAGCGAGGCCATGCTCTTTGAAGTTGGCGAACCCGATCGGACGCGGGTGCGAGCGAAGCTGACACGCATCGGCAACGACACGATTTTATCGCCCCGCATTTTCCCCGGTGATGTTCACATCTCGCGGTACACGATCAAGCCGGGCGATACGCTTGGCAAAATCGCCAAGGCCAACAAGATTTCCGCCGGGCTGTTGGCGTCCATCAACAACATCGAAAACGTCAATCTCATTCGGGCGGGGCAGGTGATCAAGGTCATCCAAGGCCCATTCAGGGCCGTGGTCCACAAGCATGAGTTTGCCCTCGACGTGTATCTAGACAATACATTCGTTACGCATTTCAAGGTGGGCCTTGGAGCGGACAACGGCACGCCCACGGGGACGTGGCGCGTGGGCACCAAACTGAGCAACCCTACGTACTACCCGCCGCGTGGCGGTCAGATGATCGACGCAGACGATCCCGAGAATCCCCTCGGCGAGCGATGGATCGCCCTGATCGGAACCGAGGGGCATGCCCTCGGCGCCCAACGCTCCGGCATCCACGGAACGATCGAGCCGGAAAGCATCGGGCACAGCGTATCACTCGGATGCATCCGCATGTACAATGACGACGTTGTGTCGCTTTACACTTTTCTGGTGGAGCGGCATTCCACCGTGGAAGTTTTCGATTGACGAGGGGGACCTCAGGCGTTGTCCAAGACTGATGTCTTGACCGATTGCAACCGGAACCGCAATTTCACTGACGACGACGCGCGCACTGACAATCGATCTTGAGCCCGTGCAGTCATTGCACGGAAGAAATAGGACCAACCATGGCATGGATTGAACAGATCGAGCAGGACCAGGCCGAGGGACAGTTGGCCCGGATTTATGCCGCCGGCGTGAAGCGGACCGGGCGCGTCTACAACATCGTCCGGGTCCAAAGCCAGAACCCCCCCGTGCTCCAGGCGGGCATGGGCCTGTACATGGCGACCATGTTCGGCGAGTCTCCACTGACCCGCGCCCAGCGGGAAATGATGGCCGTCGTGGTCTCTCGTGCCAACGAATGTCACTACTGAACGCAAGCCCACGCGGAAAGCCTCCGGGTTGAGGTTGACAACAACGAATGGGTCGAGCAAATCGCGACGAATTTCCATGAAGCGGAGTTGTCGAACGTCGACCGCGCGCTTTGTGAGCTTGCCCTTCTGCTGACGAAGACTCCGGGCGAGGGGTCCGAGGATGACATCG
>CAZYXP010000009.1:0-33441 GCA_964651325.1 uncultured Phycisphaeraceae bacterium | reverse complement strand
CGTACTCGAGCTGTTGGGCCGTTTGCGCGGCGACGCGTTCATCATCTGCATCGAGCCGTCGCTCGAAATCATTGCCACGGCTATGACATGTCTGGACTTCACGGAGGCCATCGGCTCGGGGAAGCTCATCCTGCTTACAGACGCGAACAAAGGTCGGCTGCATGATCGGCTGGGCGAATGGGGCACACTGATGATGCTCGGCATGGCGTTTGTGCAGCATCCGGCCTCGGTCCGTGCGGCGGGCCAAGGCTACCTGCCGATTCTCGAAGCGATTCAGGAATTCGTCACGTTTACGCGGATGAGCCTGCTCACGTTGGTCTCCAACTCGCGTATCACGTGTAAGAACATCGCGATGAACCTCGTGAGCTATCTGTCGACCCCGCCGATCGATGGCCTGCGCGATCGGTTTAAAAACAACCCCGCGGTGATCATCGCCGCCGGACCCAGCCTGCGAAAAAACATCGACCAACTCGCCGCACTCAAAGGTAAGGCCGTCTTGTGCGCCGTGCAGACGGCCATCAAGCCGCTCATGAAACACCGAATTGAGCCCGATTTTGTGACCAGTCTCGATTTCCACGAGATGTCTCGCATGTTTTTCCAGGGGGTGGGCGATTTGAGCGGGGTCCACCTCGTTGCCGAACCCAAAGCCACGTGGCACGTAATCGACGAGTATCCCGGCCCGGTGTCCCTGCTGGATAATGCGTGGGCGCGGCTGGTGGTCGGTGAATCGCTCGGCGCGCGGGGCGGCGTGAAAGCCGGCGCGACCGTCGCCCATCTCGCATATTATCTGGCGGTCTACATGGGTTGCGATCCGATCATCTTCGTCGGCCAGGATCTCGCCTTTACCGGGCACGTGTTCTACACACCCGGCGTAGAGATTCACCTTGCCTGGCAAAGCGAATTGAATCGATTCTGCTCGATGGAACACAAGGAGTGGGACCGCATCGTCAGAAACCGCAACATCCTACATAAGGTGTCGTCGGTCGATGGTGGCGAAGTGTATACCGACGAGCTCTTGCTCACATATCTTGAACAGTTCGAAAAGGACATCGCTACGACGGCCGCTACGGTGATTGACGCGACGCAAGGCGGCGCGAGATTGCGCGGCACCGAGGTGATGGACTTAAAGCAGGCCGTGGCCAGATACTGCCAACATCCGATCGACCCGCAGCGATTCGCCTACCGCTCGACGAAGCCTGATCGGAATCCGGTCCGCCTGCCCGAAGCCATAGACGAGCTGAAGCTCCGCCTTGCGGAATTGGGCGAGGCGGTGTCGGTTTGCGAGGAGGTTTTGACCCTTCTGGGAGAGCTTGAATCGCTCATGGACGATCCGAACGCATTCAACCGACGGCTGATCCGCATAGACGAGCTGCGCACTCGTATCTCGCAGGATAGCCGGCCTTATCAAATCGTCAGCGCGACCGGGCAACTCGCGGAGCTACGCCGGTTCTCGGCCGACCGACGCATCAACGCCGACTACCAAGACGACCGCCAGCGCGCCGAATTGCAAATCGAACGGGACACGGAATTCATTTCCTCGGTGCGCGACGGCTGTCAGGATGCCCGGGCCATCCTTGAGCAAGCGATGGCTCGGATGATCGCCGAGGTGGACCCAAAATGAAGGTTGTTGCGGTGATCCAAGCGAACCTTGAGACCTCCGAGGTCGGCACGTCCAGCCGGCTAAGCCAAGCATTGCGTGGCATTCCCGTCTTGCGGCGCACCGTGACGCGCCTGGAGACGGTCGAGGGGATCGACAGCCTCTTCGTGCTGTGCCCCACGCCCCAGCAGGACGCGTGCCGAAGCATTCTTGAGGGCTGCGACGTGGAGATTCGCGGTTATGAGATGGACGACCCGCCCTGGCGATCGCTCGTGCGTTCTGCGAGAAAATGGTCTTTGGACGGCTGGCGCGGCGGCGTCGGCGGGACGTCATGCTTCGACGAATTCGTCGATTGCCGCTTGCTGGCTTCGTTGATTGCCGCCGAACAGGCCGACGCGGTCCTGTGCGTTCCGGCCGGGGGGGTGCTGGTCGATCCCAAGATCTCGGACGGCATGATCGATCTATTCCAAGCGTCCCGCGAGGAGTTGCGGCTCGTGTTCGCGCAAACGCCGCCGGGGTTGGCCGGCGTGCTGCTGGAGCGTTGCTTGATCAACGAACTGGCCGAGAAGAACAGCCCGCTCGGCTGGGTACTCAGCTACAAGCCGGACATGCCCGTCAAGGACTTGATCACGCAGCCGTGCTGCATGGAGGTGGTGCCGGAGGTTCGCTATGCGTCGGGACGGTTGATCGCGGATACGCAGCGAGCGATGTGCAGGCTCGACGCGCTGCTGGAAGCCCACGCAGACCCGGATGCGCGCGAAGTCGGGCGATGGCTGTTGGAGCAGCAACGCGCGGGCACCGACGCGCTGCCCCGCGAGATCGAAATCGAGCTGACCACCGACGACCCGTATCCCAAGCGCGTGCTTCACCCGCGGGGGGCAAGTCTCACGGCGCGAGGCCCGATTTCCGTAGGCCTCGTGAGCTCGATCGCGAGCGAGTTGGCCGCCTCAGATGACGCGCTGATCGTGCTCGGCGGGTTCGGCGATCCGCTTTGTCATCCGGAATTCACGCAGATCCTACGCGCTATTCGCGACACCCGGCCCGGCATCTTCGGGCTCTGCGTCCGCACCACCGCAGCCAAGCTGACCGAGGCGCACATCACCACGTTGGTCGATTGCGGCGTCGATATTCTACACGTTGGCCTCGACGCGTGGACGCCCGAATTGTATGGCCAGCTCATGGCTCCGGATGATCCGCAAGCCGCGGATTTGGCGCACGTGCGCGAGAACATCCAGCGACTTTCCGCCTACCGGCAGCAGCAACAAAGCGTGTGCCCGATCGTGCTCGCCGATATGACCAAGGCGGTGCAAAACGTCGGCGAGCTTGATGCGTTTCACGATGGCTGGCTGAGAGAAGCCGGGGCGGTGACGATCACCGGACCGAGCCATTACGCCCGCCAGTGGGAAGACTATCGTGTCACCAGCGTGGCGCCGCCGGAACGCACGACCTGCCGCCGCATTCAATCTCGCGCGATGGTGCTGGCGGACGGAACGCTGGTGATGTGCGATCAGGATTTCAGAAGCCAACGTCCGATCGGCACGTTGGGCGGGCCGTCGCAAAGCGGGCATTCACTGGCGGACCTATGGCAATCGGACGCATACCGCGAGTTGCGCCAGGGCCACGCACGCGGCGAGTTCACGGTCAACGCGCTCTGCGCGGCCTGTGACGAATGGCATCGGCCGTAGCGCCTCTACGGGGTGGTTGGAAGGTGAGTAAGACTTGAAGATCGAAGATTAGGAGATCAAAGATGAGCGCGTCAGTCTTCGACTTTGGACTCTCGACCTTGGACCCCTAAACTCCCAACCTTGCAACCTCTAACGCCAACTCCGGCGGGGCGCCGATGTCGGCTACTTTGACCCGACCTGTGCTGGGGATGGCGGATTCTTCGAGAAGCCCTTTCTTTTGGGCCACGAAGGTGATCGTCAGATCCGCGCGAACGGTGGCATGGCACGGCATGCCGGTGTCACAATCCAGCCCCGAGGGAATGTCGACGGCTACGACATCCTGAAACGGCAGCGCATTGACGACCTCGATCACTTCGGCCATGGGCGATCGGACCTGTCCGGAAAAACCCGTACCCAACATCGCGTCCACAACAAGATCGGCGGATTCGAGCTTTGACGCCAAGGCGCTTGCATCGAACGAAGAGCCCAATTCGTGGGCGTTCATGCCCATGGCCTCGGCGATCTCCAGATTGGTGCGCGCGTCGTTGGTGAGCTTGGATCGGCTGCCGACGAGATAGATCGAAGGATGCCAGCCGCTGTTGCTCAAATGCCGGGCGATGACAAAGCCGTCGCCGCCGTTGTTGCCGGTGCCGCAAAGAAATAACGCATGAGCGGCGTCGGGGAATTCGGCCCGGATGATCGCGGCCGCGTTGCGTCCGGCGTTTTCCATCAAGATCAGGCTAGGGATCTTGTAACGGGCAACCGCCAATTCGTCGACGCGGCGGACTTGGCTGCGGGAGAGCACCAGGTTTTTGGGTTCGGTCGGCATGTTCTTACCACCAAGGCACGAAGACACCAAGGGAAGATTGGAAGATTAGGGGCTGAAAATCGGGAATTGCATCTGCACTCGTTGCCCCCTTGGCCCTCAACATTTCATTCGTGGTGCTCAGCCTTAAGGCCGGACAGCGACGGCGTTGGCCGTCTGGTTCGATTCGGATAATGGCTCGGCGCCCGCTCGCTGGATGGTATTTGTGGAGATTGACTCGTACACGGTGCCCGTGGCATCCTTGGCCTGCTTGACCAGCGAACCGGGCATGGCGAAAAACGCCAGCACGGGCAAGGCGCACAGAGCCAGCGCGACCCGTACCGGGATACCGCCACGCGGCGTGGCCACATCGACCTCCTCGCGAACATAGGCGGCCGCGACAATCCGCAAGTAATACGCCGCGGCGATCGCGGAGTTGATCACGCCGATGATCGCCAGCGCGATGATCGGGCCATGGAACATGTGCGACGGGTCCACGGAAAACGCGGCGCTGAACACGTACAGCTTGCCGAGGAACCCGGCCGTGGGGGGAAAGCCCATCAGGCTGAACACGCAAATAGCCAAGGCGAGCGCCGCCAGTGGAGCCCGCTTCGCCAGGCCGGACACGTCCTCCAGGGTCTCCATCGGGCGCTGGCCGCTTCGAAACGCCGAAAGCACCGCGAACACGCCGAGATTCATCAAGCCGTAAACGGCCACGTAAAAGAGCAGCGCCGCGACGCCGTCTTTCATCGGCCCCGAGCCGCTCACGGGACCGACAATCAACGCGAGCAGCATGTATCCCGTGTGGGCGATGCTCGAATAGGCGAGCATGCGTTTGACGTTTTGTTGGAGCAACGCCAGCACATTGCCAAACGTCATAGAACAGGCGGCCATGAGCCAGAGCACCCAATACATCGAATCCGGAAGCGACCAGTTCAGCGCGGTCAACACCTTAATCAGCGCGAGGAACCCGGCGAACTTGGGCACGAATCCGAGCAACCCCGTTACCGACGATGACGCCCCTTCGTACACATCCGGGGCGTAGACGTGAAACGGGACGGCCGCGATCTTGAAGGCCAGACCGCCAAACACAAACAACAGTCCGATAAGGGCCAGCGTGGGCAACGCCCCTCCGACACCCCACGTGGAACCGCCCGCCCCACCCGCCGGGCTGAACAGGGTGGTCGTCCCGAACGCGCCGTAGAGAAAGGCAAACCCATACGCCAGCACGGCCGCCGCCAAGGCGCCGAGGAAGAAATATTTCACGGCCGATTCGGACGCGCGGATGTCGCTGCGGCTCAGGGCGATCAGCACGTATGTCGGAACGCTGACCAACTCAATGGCGAAAAACAACACGACAAGATCATTCGCTGATGCCGTAAGCAAAACGCCCAAGAGCGAAAGCAGAATCATCGCCATGAATTCGCCGCGTTCGGAGGATTCCGCCTGGTACCAGTTCACCAGAATCACCAGCGCGCCAAAGATCAGCGTGATCGTGCGGGCGTAGAACGTAATCGACGTAATCCAAAGACCCGGAATGGCGGTCGCACCTTCGCGCCCTTGCGCTGCAAGCGTCCAAACCAACGCGGCCAAAACCGCCACCAAGGCGATCGGCGACACCATCGATCGCCCAGCACCGACGCCGGCGATCAACACAATGCAGGCACCGAGCAAGAGCAATAGCTCAGGGGCCAATACAAGCAGGTCTGCCGCGGTCAAGGTCGACTCCCTTTCCAGGTGGATGCGTCTTCGGTTTTTGCCCACGGCTCTTCACTGAAGAGATCGGCCGGCAAGGACTGCGGATCATCGCGGAGCGATCCGGCAAGCAGCACACCGGTGTGGACCGCGTCGGCGGAACCGGTCGGCCGCGCCGTCGTCGACGTTTGCCGTTGGTCCTGAGCGATCCGCTTCGCGTCCGGCGAACCGTTTTCGGTATCCGCGTGCATTGCCTCCCGCGAGCCGTGGAGCACATTCCGGGAAATCGCGCCCTCAAACGTCGTGAGCATCGGCTTGGGATAAACACCGAGCACCACACACGCAATCGCAATCGGCGCCAGCAGGCCAATCTCGCGCCGGGTCAAGTCTTTCGCAAGGCCACCGGAGGTATCGGGGGTCCCTTCGGGCTCTAGCAATGGCCCGAAGAGCACGCGCTGACACATCCATAGCATATAGACAGCGCTTAAAATGATCCCCGTGGCCGCTGGAATCGCGTACGCATAGCCAAGCGGGCCCGCGGGATGGCCGTCGAACGTGGTGGCCGAGGTGGCCGTGCCCAGTAGAACGAGCAACTCGCCAACGAATCCGTTCAGCCCCGGCAAGCCCACGCTGGCGAGCGTGAAAAACACGAGGAAAAACGCCATCCACGGCATGACCTTCGCCAGCCCGCCGATCTTGTTGATGCTTCGGGTGTGGTAGCGTTCGTACATGCATCCAATGACCAGGAACAAGGCCCCCGTCGAAAGCCCGTGGCTGACCATGTAAAACGCCCCGCCGCTGAGGCCCACCGTCTTCAGGCTGAATAGGCCCAACATGCAGAAGCCGAGGTGCGAGACGGAGGAATAGGCCACGAGTTTCTTGACGTCCTCCTGAACCCACGCGGCCAGGGCGGCGTAGATGATGCCAATGATCGCCAGCACCGCCAGGGCGGGGGCAAAATAGGCGGCGGCGTCGGGAAGCATGGGAATGCTCAGACGCATGAAGCCGTAGGTTCCTAGCTTTAGCAACACGCCGGCCAGAATAACGCTTCCCGCGGTCGGAGCCTCGGTGTGCGCCAGCGGCAACCAAGTGTGTACGGGGAAGAAGGGCACCTTGATCGCAAACCCGGCCGCGAACGATAGGAACAGCCACCACTGCACGTCGAACGGAATCGTGCCGTCGCGACCGAGTGCAACCAGCGTTTCGATGTTGAGCGTGAGCGTGCCGGTGGCGCCGTAGGTGAAATAGGCGAGGTAAATGATCCCGGCGAACGTCAGCACACTGCCGCATAACGTGTAGATGAAAAACTTGTTGGCGGCGCGGCTGCGCTGCGGACCGCCCCAGATGCCGATCAAGAAGTAAAGCGGGACCAGTGTGAACTCAAAAAACACGTAAAACAGCAGCACGTCGAGCGCGCAGAACACGCCGAGCATCGCGACCTGCAAGAGCAGCAGCAACACGTAGTACTCGCGGACCCGATCGCGAATCGCGGAAAAACTGCCCACGATCGCCAGGGGCATCAGGAACGCCGTTAGCGCCAGGAGCCAGACACTGATGCCATCGACGCCAACGCGGTAGCTGATGTCCGCCGCAGCGGACGACGCATCGTCACCGCCAGAGATCCAAGGCAAATGCGCCGTGAGCACGAAGCCGTCACCAGGAGCAGCCGCTCGTGCGGATTGAAACGCCATGAGCGTCCAAACCGTCAGGGCAAAGGTGATCAGCGACGCTGCCAGCGCCAGCCGACGCAGCAGCCGATCCTGATCGCGCGGCACCAGGCAAAGCACCACAACGCCCACCAGCGGAGAAAACACAACAGCGGTAAGCAGCCAACTATCCAACGAAAACACGTTCCTTTCCGCGTTACAAAGCAAACACCCAGACGGCCAGAATCGCCACGCCCATGACCATGCTCAACGCGTAGCCCTGCATCTTTCCGTCCTGCACCGTCCGCAGCAGAAAAGCGAGTGCTCTCGGAATAGCCGTCGCGATCCAGATCAAGCCGTCGATCAAATAATCATCCAATCCCACACAGAACCGCCCCAACTTCCGGGCCGGTTCCACAAGGATCGCCATGTAGATTTCGTCGACGTAATACTTGTTCCAAAGCGCTAGATATACCGGGAGCGAGACGTTCTTGGCCCAACCGGCGATCCACGGGCGTTGCAGGTAGACGAAATAGGCGGCGAGGATACCAAAGATCGCCAGCCCTCCGGAGATCGCCATCAGGCCGTACGCCTCCCAGAAACCGGGATGCCCGGCGGCACCATGACCCGCGACTACATGCCCCGCAGTGGCGGCGTGCGCGGCGAACGTCGTCGCAAAGACCGGCTTGAGGAACTCGTGAAACGGCTTGCCGGTGAATTCCACGCCGAGGTAGCCCGCGCCGATCGCGCCTATCGACAAGACGACCAGAGGCAGCAACATCCAACCGCCGGACTCGTGGGCATGAACGCCTTCGGGAATCTTCTCTTTGCCCCCGAAGGCCATGAACACCATGCGAAACGTGTAAAACGCAGTCAACAGCGCCGTAAACAAGCCGATCATGCCCAGTGTCGGGCTCGCCATAAAGGCGTGATGAATGATTTCGTCCTTGCTGAAGAACCCACTGAGCAGCGGAAAGCCCGACAGCGCCAGCGATCCGATCAAGAACGTGGCGAAGGTCCAAGGAAGAACCTTGCGCAACCCGCCGAAGCGGCGCATGTCGATGACGCCGCCCATGGCATGCATCACGCTGCCGGCGCCGAGGAACAGAAGCGCTTTGAAGAAGGCGTGCGTAAACAGATGGAAGATCGCGGAATCAGCAGCGTAGACCCCAATGCCGAGGAACATGTAGCCGAGTTGACTGATCGTTGAATACGCCAGGACGCGCTTCATGTCGGTCTGCACGAGGGCGATTGTCGCGGCGAACAGCGCGGTGGCTGCGCCGATGATCGCCACAACGGTCATCGCGGTGGCCGACGCCGTGAAAATGGCGCCACATCGGGCGATCATGAAGACGCCCGCGGTGACCATGGTGGCCGCATGAATCAGCGCGGATACGGGCGACGGGCCTTCCATGGCATCGGGCAACCAGACGTGCAGCGGTAGCTGCGCGCTTTTGCCGCACGCGCCGCAAAGAAGCAGCAGCGCGATGGTGGTGATGCGTCCGTCAGTCAGCGCTTCGCCGCCGGCCATGACCCCGTGATGCACCATGTCGAACACGACTGCGTATTCGAGGGAACCGAACGTCAAGTAGATGAGCAGAATGGCCAAGCCAAAGCCGAAGTCGCCCACGCGGTTGACCAGAAAGGCCTTCTTGGCCGCCGCGGCGGCTGAGGGTTTCTTGTAGTAGAAACCGATGAGCAAATAGCTGCACAGCCCGACGGCCTCCCACCCCAAGTAAAGCAGCAGAAAATTTCCGCCGAGCAGCAGCGAACACATCGCGAAGACAAACAACGAGAGGTAGCCGTGAAAGCGCTCGTACCCGCGTTCGACTTCACCGTGCTCGCGCATGTAGTCGCGGGAATAGATCACCACCAACAGGGCGACGCTGGTCACCGTCAGCAGCATCAGCGAAGTGAGCGGATCGATCAGCAGCTCGACTTTGAACAGCGTGTCCGTGCCGTTGCTGATCCATTCGTAAATCGGGATGACGGCGGAGGACGCCCCTTCAGGTGCGCCGCTGACCTGTAGGAAAATACAAATCGCCCCGGCCAATGCGCCGCCGACGCCGAGGATCGCGCCCCAATGCGCCTTATCACGCAGCAGTACCGGGCCAAGCCCACCGGCAAGCACCGCCCCCGCCAGCGGCGCGAGCAGCACGAAAACACCGGCCATCCTAAGTGTGTCCAAATCCATCAAGGTTTCCTACGAACCCGCCACCAATACCGGTCGCGGCCGATCACCGTATCATCCGCGCATTGCGGACCAGACTTCCGCGTCCAACGTGCCGCGACGCCGGTAGAGCAATACCACCATGCCCAACGCCAGACCGGCTTCGACGGCCGCAATCACCAGCAAGAAAACCGCAAACGCCTGCCCCTGAAGATTCTGGTGAATCCGGGCGAAGGTCACCACGGTGACCACCACGCCTTGAAACATCATCTCCGTCGAGAGGAACATGACGATCAGATTCCGCCGAGATGCGAATCCAACCAGACCAAGCGCAAACAGGATCGCGCCGACAATGATGTACGCCGTTGGTTCATGCATCAGTAAGGCCCGACCTCCTTCCCGATCTCGCCAAGCGACCGTTGCGCGGGAACACCGCCCTCGCGAGC
This sequence comes from uncultured Phycisphaeraceae bacterium, assembly GCA_964651325.1. Lineage (GTDB taxonomy): Bacteria > Planctomycetota > Phycisphaerae > UBA1845 > UBA1845 > JADFOB01. The sequence goes on along the minus strand of CAZYXP010000009.1, from coordinate 23,418 downwards.
CACTTTCTTTCGAGACATCGCCACCGCCCCCACCATAGACACGAGCAGAAGCACCGCGCCAAGCTCGAGCGCTACGGCGTAGCGAGTCATCACGATGTTGCCCAACGCCAGAGTATTGCCTAGTCCCTCGCCCATCCCCGCCGGATCGCTTACGCCCACGACCGAAGCCACAACGGGAATCGCGACGCGATCCGGCGGCGAGGGCAAATCGCCCGCGCGGCCTGCCACGGCCGCCATGAGGACGAATCCGCCAAGCACGGCCGCAAACGGCTCTCGCGCGCGGCGATCATAGATCGGCGTCCCCTCATGCTGAGCCAGCATGATCACGAACAGATACGTCACCAGAATCGCGCCGGCGTAGACGATAATCAGCGCGATGGCCGTGAATTCCGCCCCTTGCAGCACGAGCAGCGCGGCAACCGCCACGACCACCACGACGAAGTACAGCGCGCTATAGACCGGCACGGGATGGGTGATCACCCGCATCGCGGCCATCAGCGCGATGGCGGCGAACAGGTAGAAATAGCCGCTGATGCCTTCGGTCGTTGCGGTCGCAAGAATGACAATAAGCCCGGCCAGCGCCAGCAGACAGAACAGCACGCCGGGGCGCGTCTTGGCGTCACGCGATCGGGGCAACGTCAGGTAAATGCCGATTCCGCCGAGGGCGAAAACGACGTAGAGCCAATGGGTCGTGGCCTCAGTCACCTCTCGCCCCCTTTGGCGGGTTCATCCGCCGCATTCTTAGCCCGGTCGCCGGTGTTGGCGTAGCCGGTGATGCGTGGATTCTTGCGCCCTTTCGTATCCTTCGTTTCGTCGTACACCGCGAGGAGTTCTTCCTTGTCCAGGATCATCTGCTGTCGCGAGCGCCCCACCAGATCGTATTCATAGGTCAATTCGATGGCATCAACGGGGCAGGCTTCCTCGCACATGCCGCAGTAAATGCAGCGCAGCTCGTCGAGATCAAACTTGGCCGGATACTTCTCGCGATCGTCCCAGGGAGATTCCTCAGCTTCGATGTGAATACAATGAGCGGGGCAGGCCGTCGCGCACATGAAACAGGCGACACAGGCCACGCGATCTTTCTCGTCTCGATTGAGCCGGTGTACGCCGCGATAATTCTCGGTTCGCAGGGTTCGTTGCTGCTCGGGGTATTGGACTGTGATGGCCTTGCCGCCCAGCAAGCTCGCCCCCATGTGCCCGAGCGTCACCTTCATGCCCGTGAGAATCTGCGGCATATAGAGGCGCTCGGCCACAGTAAGCTGCGGCTCGGCGATTTCGATGATGTCTTCGCTGCGAATCATGACCCCACTCCCGCTGCGGCGATTGCCGCGTCGATACTCGGCATGTTTGCCTGCCGGCCCGTGATCGGGGTCCTCGCAAACCCCGCCCACGCCATCGCGCCGACAAGAATCGCCACGTCTCCCACCGTCGCCCAAATCGTTCGCTGCAGCCCAAAGTAGACCAGCCCCGTGGTCCAAACGACCAAGGCAAGCGAAATCGGGATTGTGGCTTTCCACGCGACGCGCATGATCTGATCAAACCGGAACCTCGGCAGCGTCCAGCGAATCCACATCATCAGGAAGATAAACGCGACCACCTTGCCGCCGAGCACGAACATCTTGGCGGCCGCAGCGTACCACTGCGTCGCTTCCGGCTGTGTCCAGGGGATGCCCGGAAGATGCCAACCGCCGAGAAAGAGCACCGCGATCAGCGCGCTGCCGGTAATCATGTGGGCGTATTCGCCGAGGAAAAACATACCAAACTTCAGCGCGCCATATTCCGTGTGGAACCCGCCGACCAGTTCCTGCTCCGCCTCCGCCAGATCGAACGGGGCGCGGTTGCACTCGGCCAGCACGGCGATAAATAGCAGCAAGAACGTCAACGGATGCAGAAAAACGTTCCATTGCGGCAGGAAACCCAGCCATGTCTGCGTTTGGGCGAGTGTGATTTCCTCCAGCCGCACCTCACCGATCGTCAACACGACGACGAGGATGCACAGCCCCATGGGGATTTCGTAGCTGAGCATCTGCGCGGTCGCGCGGATCGCGCCGTAGAATGCGTACTTGTTGTTGCTAGCGTAGCCACCGAGCACGATGCCGTAGACGCCCATCGACCCTACTCCAAGGATGTACAGCAACCCGATATCGGGATTGGCGACCTGCATTTCAACGATTCGCCCGCCAAGCGACAATTGACCGCCCCACGGAATCGCCACGAACCCGATGAAGGCCACGACAAAGGCCACGGTGGGCGCCACAAGAAACAGCGTGCGCTCGACGTGCCCGGGGACGATGTCTTCTTTAAACAGAAACTTCACGCCGTCGGCGATGGGCTGAAGCAGCCCAAGGGGACCGACGCGGTTCGGGCCGACGCGATCCTGCATCCACGCTGAAATCTTCCGCTCGAAGTAGATGGAATACGACACCACGCCCTGCATGACCCCAAACAGAACCGCCGCGAGGGTGACGCTCACGAAGAACTGACTTGTCAGAAACTCATACATCGCTGTCGCTTTTCAAACGTTTGGTCGCGTTATTCAAGCCAACCCAAACCTAGTGAGCGTGCGCCGGCTTGGCCGGCGCTTCGCATAGCTCGCTAAAGGCGGGCATCGTCGCGGCCATCAGCTCGCGCACCCGCGCCGCCCGATAGAGGCCTTCAAACCCGGCTACCTCGTACAAATACTGCCCGTCTCGCATAGCCCCATCCGGCGGATCCACCGCTCGCTCAAACGGCTGAATCAACCCGGCGCTGTTCGCAAAGCTGCCTTCCCGTTCTACCCATGCGCATGCGGGCAGCAGAATCTCCGCCGACTCGGTCAGCGCGTTGGGGAGCATGTCCTGCACCACCAGAAGGGTCGCCTTCGCGATGGCCTTGGCATGATCCTTTTCGACCCACGCCTGCGGATATCCGCCAACCATCCAAACGCCCGACAAAGTGCCATCGCCAACGCTTTTGAAAAACGCATCGTGCGCGACTACGTTTCCACCGGCCCCTTCGAGCACCATTTCCACGCCGCGGCGGTTGGGGCACTTCTCCTGCAGAATCGTAAACTTGGCGGCCGCTTCGTCCGCGCCGACGGGGAAGTACTGAGGCTCGCCGACCATGGGAACCGGCCCCATCGCCAACGTGGCTTCCGGGGCGATATCGCGAATGAACCGAATCAGCAGCCACGCCTCCTCGCAGGCCATAAACGGCGACAACATGGCGCCCACGCTTGCGCCACCGTGCTCGCCCACATGCTCGCGGAAGCGGAACCGGAGCACCTCCGGAAGATCGCTCCAATTCGGCGAGGATGCATCCAACCCACGCCGGACAATCGGCGCCGCGATGCGCGTTTCATGCGCCACGTACTTGAAGCCGTACCGCCCCTCGTCGCACATCCACCAGTCGTTGACCTTGGGGTTGTAGCGCGGCTTGAGCCGGTAGACGCGGCCATCGGCCTGATCGACGCGAATGTTGCATCCGGTAGCGCATCCGGGGCAGATCGAAGGGGTTCCATCAAGTTCCCAAACCCGCCGCTGAAACAGGAAATCCTTATCCAGCAAGCACCCGACCGGACAGATGTCCACCACGTTGCCCTGTAGCGGATTGTCCAGCGGGAAACCGGGGAAAACGTCGATCTCCGCTCGCGCGCCGCGGTTGGTAAGACACAGTTCGCCGGTGCCTGAAATCTCTTCGGTGAATCGCACGCACCGCGTACAAACCACGCAGCGATCCGTGTAGAGCAGTGTTTTCGGCCCGATGTCTTTCTTGGGGTTGACCTGCTTCTGATCGACCATGCGGGATTCGGCGTAGCCGAACCTCTGGCTGTAGTCCTGCAAGTGGCATTCACCGGCCTGATCGCAAACGGGGCAATCCAACGGATGATTCAGCAGGAAGAACTCCATGCAATTCGCCTGGTTCTTCTTGACCTTATCCGTGTTGAAGCGAACCTCCAACCCATCGCGAACCGGCGTCTGACACGAGGGCATGAGCTTGGGCGCCCAGCCCATCTCCTTGGTTTGGGGATGGGGCATCTTCTGCTCCATCAGACACAAACGGCAGCTTGCCACCACCTTCAACCCCGGATGGTAGCAATAGTGCGGCACATCCCACCCGGCCTCCAGCGCCGCCTGAAGCACCGTAATCCCTTCGCGGGATTCGATCTCCTTATTGTCAATGATGATTTTGGCCATATCGCTAGTTCAACACCTTGAGCACCCGCCCGGCGCGATCCGCCGGTTGAGCCTTAATCGCCGCCTCAAACTCACTTCGGAATTTCTTGATGACCGTCTCGATGGGAAAGGTCGCCCCATCGGGCAGCCCGCAAATGCTCAGCCCGGGCATCATGCCCATGTTGCGGGCGGTTTCCAGAATCACGTCGAGATCCTCCATCCGCCCGGCCTCAAGCGAGATACGCGTCGCCATCTTGTTCATCCAACTCGTCCCCTCGCGGCATTGCGTGCATTGCCCGCAGGATTCGCTGGCGTAGAAGTTCGTAATGTTGCGCAGCACCTTGCGCATGTCGGTTCCTTCCGCGACGACAACCGCGGCCGCGGTCCCCAGCCCAAGCAGACTGTAGTTGCGCGGATCGTTGAAATCCATCTTCATGTCGAGCTCATCCGCCGTGAGCACGCCCATGGAAATCCCGCCGGGAAAGACGGCCTTGACCTTTTTTCCATCCGCCATGCCGCCGCCCATGTCGTCGCGCTCGAGCAGATCACGGACGCTAATGTCCATGGCCGCCTCGTAGCAACCGGGCTTTTTCACCGGTCCGCTGATGCAAAAGAGCTTCGGCCCGCGGCTGTGCTCCGGGCCGATGCCCGTAAACCAGGACGACCCCCGCTCGATGATGTGGGGCACGCAGGAAAGCGTTTCGACGTTGTTTACAACGGTAGGAAGCCGGAAAAGGCCTTCAATCGCTGGAAAGGGCGGCTTGATGCGCGGGCAGCCGCGCTTGCCCTCGAGGGATTCGATCAGCCCCGTTTCCTCGCCGCAAACATAGGCCCCCGCGCCGCGGTGGATGTAGCATTCCAACGAATAACCGCTGGAGAGAATGTCCTTGCCGAGGTACCCGGCCGCATAAGCCTCGTCGACCGCTGCTTGCAGAATGTGGAACTGCTCGTGAAACTCGACCCGCATGTAGACGTAGGCGACTTGAGCTTGCGTCGCGAACGCCGCGATGATCATCCCCTCGATCATCTGATGGGGGTCCGTCTCCATGAGGACGCGGTTGCAAAAAGTCGGCGGTTCGGATTCGTCGGCATTGACGCAGAGCAGCGTTCGCTTGCGATCCTTGGGCAGGAATCCCCATTTCACGCCGGCCGGGAAACCCGCACCGCCGCGGCCGCGCAAACCGGCCTCCTTAACCTCTTCGATGACGTCTTCCGGCGACATCTTCAGGGCCTTGCGCAGCGCGCTATATCCACCGCGCGATTCGTAGACCTTCAGCGTCGTCGATCCCTCGACGCCTCTATTGCGAAGCAAGACTGGTTCAAATGCCGCCATATCGCCCGTTACGCTACCTCTAGATCAAGAACCGAAAATAGACCACGCTCCAAAGCACCATGGCCAGGCTGATCCATCGTCGCCGCCCGCGAATGCAACTCGGCGCCACAACCGCCAAGAGCACCGGGACGTAGTCCAGCGAATAGCGATTGAACCCGCGCTGCTCGTAGCCGGTGCTGTGATAAAACATCAGCGCGGCAAAGACTACGCCCGCCGCGATCAGGAGCCACACGTTGCGGCGATCCGACAGAATTCGTCGAAAATCGAAGAAAAGCCAAGCCAACAGCGGCGTAGTCCACCAGATGCCCGTGCCCATCCGATTGGGGCGCAGATGATGCTCCGGCTGCCCTTGCACCTCGATCGTTTGAAGCCGCGGCAAGCCCACGTTGGCATAGTAAAGATTCCGCGGGACAAAATGCGCCGAGAACAGCCCGTGCGTTTGGGCGTCGCGAGAAAATTGATCCGGCGGGCGATCGTTGTAAAGGTACATGTACCCGGTATCCAAGGGATGGCCGAATTTGATCGTGTCCAATGTCAAGGGTACACCGACGCATAACAACCCGACCACCGCCAGAACCACCGCCCGTTTTCGATGGGATCCACTTGGCGTCTGCCAATACGCCAGAAACACCAGAGGAAGGCAGTAGGCCATCGTCAACTGACGCGAAAGTGCCGCAAGCACGATGCCCGCGCCCTCCACGCCCACGCGCTTCGAACCAAAGACCTCGCCCAGGAAAATCAGCAGCCCGCTTACCGCCAACATCTGATTGACCATGTAGGGGCCGGCCCCACGCAATCCGGCGTTCATCACTGGATAGAGCGATGTCCCGAAGATCAGGCCGAGCGTTAGAACGACCGCCCATCGTGGGTCGCCGACCCGCATTAAGAAAAGCCGGTACGCCAACAGCGGAATCGGCAGCACCACAAGCAGGACCAGGAACCAATGCGGCACGCTGCCAAACATCGCGACCGGCGCGAGCGCCACGATCGTGAACATGGGCGGAAAGTGACTGAGCACCCGTCCGTCTTTGAGGGCTGTATCCCATAATCGCCATGGCAATTCCACCCGACCGGCAAGCCACGCCTCGGCTTCGCCGATCTGAGCATTGTTGGCAAACCCGAACACCGTGTTCGGCCGCCAGAGCTTCGCCTCCATCAGCATCGCGAAGACGAGCAACGTAAGGATCGCGCCAATCCACACCTCGCGACGCGAAACATTCATCATCGTTCAACCGAAGCGACTTCCGCCTCCACAGGATTGGGGAGGCCTATCTTGATCCGAGCCGCGCCCGTCAGGAAGCGGCTTGACTGATGAAACCACCGCCACTCCCTTACGGTCGGGGTTCGGATAAGCGGCCATCCGCTTGACTCACTACGCTACGCCGTCTCATTCGGGCCGTCGAACACTTCGCTGCGATTCATGGTGACCCGATCATTCTCTTCATCCGCAAGCAATGGCTCGACATCCTCAGCCTTTACGCACTTGTGTAGTTTCTCGTTGACCAGAAGACACGGCGCATGGTCGCAACCGGCCAGGCATTCTTCCGTCACCAGGCTGTACGCTCCGTCGGCAGTCGTCTCATGCACGTCGATGCCCAAGCGGCTCTTGAGCTCATCCAGCACGGCCTGCCCGCCCATCAGCTCGCAACTGAGGCTGCGGCACACCGTAATCACCTTCTTGCCCTTGGAATGCGTCCAAAAATGGGTGTAGAAAGAGATCGTATCGATCACATCCGACGGATGGATTTCGAGGACTTCGGCAATCTCGACCATAGCCGCGTGCGACACATGCCCCAACGCGTCCTGCACGATATGCAGGGCCGGCAGCAGCGCCGCCCGCTTCGTCTCGTAGCGCGGCAAGAACGCCTTGATCTTGTCGCGCACCGCTTCACTGAGCAGCGGGTCATCCTTGCCGTTGACGATCGGTGTGACGCGATCGATTGCTTTCCAACTCATGCCAACCTGACTCTCACGGGCGCGTCGCGAGGCGCCCATCTAATCCATCCCGACTTATCGATCCAACTCCGCCGCGATGATGTTCAGCGAACCCAGAATCGCCACGGCATCCGACGTCTGATGCCCCACGACCAGCTTTTCAAAACATTGATAGTTGATAAAACTCGGGGGCCGGCATCGCGCGCGGTACGCCGAGTTGCCGCCGTCGCTGGCCAGGTAAAACCCAAGCTCTCCGTTGGCGGCCTCGTTGCAACCGTAGGCCTCCCCCACCGGAGGTTCGTGCCCGCGGTTGGTCATGATCTGCTCGAAATGGTGGATCAAGCCCTCAATGCTGAAATAGACTTCATCCTTGCCCGGAAGCGTTTTCTTGTCTCCGGGCAGCACGTTGACCTCACCGGCAGGTATGTTGTCCACAAGCTGATCCAAGATGGCCAGGGACTGCCTCATTTCTTCCAACCGAACCAGATACCGCGACAAAACGTCTCCACCCGCTGCGACCGGCACCTTGAACTGGACCGCGGAAGAGCCGGAACCATCCCAGTTGTCCGCATAACACAGATACGGCTCGTCCTTGCGCACATCCCGCCGAACCCCGCTCGCCCGCGCCAACGGACCGGTCCAGCTCCAATCGATGGCGTCGTCCCGGCTCAAGAACCCGACGCCCTTGGTTCGTTCGATGAAAATCCTATTCCGCGTGAGCAACGCCTCTATCTCGCCCAGCACGTTGGGCACGCGCTTCATAAAGGCCCGAACATGCCCCGGCCAGTTCTTCGGCATGTCGCTCATCAGGCCGCCGACACGCGTGTAGCTCGTCGTAAACCGCGCCCCGCAGATTTCCTCGAAGAGATCGTAAATCTGCTCCCGCTCGTTGAACCCGTAGAGGAACGCGGTGAAGCCGCCGAGATCCAGCGCGGCCGTGCCCACGTTGAGTAGGTGGTCTTGGATGCGGGCCAGCTCGGCGATGATCGTACGAATGACCTTGCAGCGGGGGGTGAGCTCAATCCCGAAGAGCTTCTCGCACGCATGATGCCAGGCGATGTTGTTGGCCATCGGCGAGATGTAGTTCATCCGATCGGTGACGACGACGTATTGATTGTAGTTCAGATGTTCGCCTAGCTTTTCGAACCCGCTGTGCAGGTAGCCGATGTGCGGGATGCAAGACACGACGCGCTCGCCGTCCAGCTCCATCACCAGACGCAGCGTCGTGTGCGTGGCCGGATGCTGCGGGCCGAAATTGAGCACCCATCGATCGCTACCCGGCTCTTCCTGAACGATCGTGGTCGGCTCGACTGTCGGTGTTGTCGCGGAACTCATCGCCATTTCATCCGTGCTGCAAACAATCGACCGTAGCGTTCGGCAGTCCTCGATCGGTGCCACATTGCCGCCGAAATTACATCACCCGGCCATGCCTGCCGGAATCCATTTTTAGTCTCAAGCCTCTAGCTTCTAAGCACTTTCCGTCGTAAGCACCGGGAAGTCTTCCCGTTCGCCGCGCCCGCGAAGGGGGTAGTCCTTCCGAAGCGGGTGAGCCTCAAATCCATCCCATGTCAGAATCCGCCGCAAGTCCGGATGACCTTCGAAGCGGATGCCGAACATGTCGAACACTTCCCGCTCCATCCATTCCGCGCCCTTCCAGATCACGGTGGCGGTCGGCACCGTGGGGTTCGGATCGTTGACGAAACACTTGACCCACAATCGATGCCCCAGGGTGATCGACAAGAGGGAGTACACCACGCCGAAGCGATCGGTCGCATCCGGAAAATTCAAATAATCGACGCACGTCAAATCACAAAGCTGTTCAAACGAGCAACGCGCGTCGCTTCTCAGAAAGCGCAGCACCTCCAGCAATCGCTCCGGCAAAACGCGAATCGCCGTTTGCGGCGCACCGTCATCTACCGAGGGGTTAAGCGGTGCGGCCGCAAAATCCACTGCGGAAAACTGCTCCGTCAGTGCTGCGAGTATCGGTTTCACGTCAGTTGCCACGAATCACTCGTCCCATCCGCAATCTACCGGACCCACAAACGCCCGGTCTTTCCAGCTCTCTACTTGTCTAGCTCAATCTGCACGGTCGGTTGCACCACCATGCCCATGCCGCGCTTGCGCTGTTCGCTTGTCTTGATGCCTTCTTTTTCCACGAGGCGCTGAATGGACATCACGCCCTCAATCAGCGTCTCCGGCCGCGGAGGGCAGCCAGGCACATACACATCGACAGGCAAAAACTGATCGATCCCCTGCACGACGGCATACGTATCAAACACGCCACCGCTGCTGGCGCATGCGCCCATGGAAATCACCCATTTGGGCTCGGCCATCTGCATGTAGATCCGGTGGAGCACGGGCAACATCTTGATCGCCACACGCCCCGCGCAGATCAGCAGATCACACTGACGCGGCGAAAACCGCATGACCTCCGCCCCAAACCGAGCCAGATCATACCGGCTTGCCCCGGTAGCCATCAGCTCGATGCCACAGCAGGCGGTGGCGAAGGGCATGGGCCAAAGCGAATTCTTCCGGGCCCAATTCACCCCCTTCTCGCGCACCAAGTCCGCGACGTAAGAGAGTTTCGTCGTCAGGAAATCCTCTTTGGAAGCCTGGAAAGGAGCAATGGCGAGGCCGGCGTCTGCTAGTCCCATTCAAACGCCCCCTTTTTCCATTCGTAAAACAATCCGAAGACGAGCAATGTGAAGAAAAACGCCATCGAACCGAGAAGAAAACCCTTACCGGCCGAGCCACCGTTTTCCAGCGTTACGGTCGCGCCGTCGGTGGCCGCTCGGTAGAACGCCAAAGCCCAGGGCCACATGAAGACGATTTCAACGTCAAAAAGCAAGAAAAGCACCGCCACGATGTAGAATCGGATATTGAAGCGCCGCCGCGTGTCCTGAATAATGGGCATCCCGGACTCGTACGCGCTGTCTTTGACGGGCCCACGTCGCTTCGGGCCAATGGTGTGCGCGAGCACGAGCATGGCCAGCGCCGTTCCCCCTACAATCAGGATTGTCACGCCGATTGCGGCATATGCATCTATAGAAGCCAACATCACGTTCCGGCTCCAAAACCTTGAACCAAGCGGAAGCAGCAGCAAGAGCAACCTTTGACGAGGTGGCGGACAAGAGCTCCCAAGCCCAGACGATGGCATGACGCACGCCGAAATCGGCTATCAGTCAACGGAACGCTGCTCACACGCGGCCCAATCAAACTAGCACACTTAACTGGCAAAGTATCGTCAATTGCAGGCGGGTTGCGCTACCTACTATCGACAAACATAACTCGATCCGCACGGATGCTAATTAGAGGGACGCTCCGTGTACATGCCAGGGCACGGGAAATAATGCTTTTTTTCACAAAGTATTCCTAAGCCGTTCCTGCAGAATACTTTAGAAGAGAAAAAATGGCTGCAGCGAGCGGGTGTTCAAACCACGACCATCATCTATCGCCCCAGTGCGGCTTACGCTTTTCCAGGAATGCCTTGAGCCCTTCCTGCCCCTCGTCGGAAACCCGGAGCGTGGCAATCGCTTCTGTGGTCAGCTTGCGCGCATGGCACGCATCGCCGCCCGCGACTTGGCGCAGAATCGACTTGCAGGCTGCCACCGCCTTCGGGCCCGCGGCTCGGATATGGCGGCAAACCCGCTCAATCCAAGGGTCCAGCCCGTCGGATGTGGGAACCACGCCGCTCACAAGGCCGATGAGCCGGGCCTCGTTCGCGTCGAACGGCTCGGCCGTCAGGGCGTACCGCCGCATCCGGCCGAGCCCGATTTTTTCCATTACGAAGGGGGATATCACGGCCGGGGCGATCCCCAGCTTGACCTCGCTCAAACAGAAAAACGCGGACTCGATGGCTACCGCCATGTCGCACGCGGCCACGAGGCCGACGCCGCCGCCGAAAACGGCGCCGTGGACCCGGGCAATGGTCGGCTTGGTACAATCTCGAATGGCTTCGAGCATCTCGGCCATGAGCGACGCATCGCTCACGTTTTCGTCGAAGGCGTAACCCACCATGCGCTTCATCCAGTGGACGTCCGCGCCGGCGCTAAACGACTTGCCTTGCGCGGCAAGCACCACGGCGCGGACGTCGGCGGATTCGCTCGCGTCGCGAAACGCCGCGGTCAGCTCCGCGATCATCACCTCGTTGAATGCGTTATGAAGTTCCCCGCGGGCGAGTGTCACGGTAAGAACCTGATCACTCACGTCGAGGATTAGCATTTCGGGCATGGGCGGATTCTCCGATTAGTTTAGACCTTCAGCATGCGCAACCGCGAGCCATGCGGCCTAAATCCGAAAAGGATCGTCTTCGTCGTCCTCGTCTGTATCCTCGAGGCTCTCGTACTTCCATCGATCGGCGTCTTCGGTCTCGTCGATTTCTCGCTCTACGTGACGAATCATCTTCTCCTGCAGCGGCGCAATTTTCTTGTACATATCAAGCGTAGCCTGGTGAGACTGGGCAAGCGTGACAAGCTTGGCAAGCTGATGCTTTTGGATGCACTCGGGCTCCTTGATAGTGGAGAAAGGATCGCAAAGAAGCAGCGGCGCATTGTTCGGATCGCGGGCGAAGAATTCGCAGGATTCACATTGGATCATGACACGGCCCCTTCTTTCCTTTCAGAGCAGGAGTAATGAAACTTATTGTACCGCGAAACCCCGCAACGCCCAACCATACAATGCCGTCTTGTCGTGCGTTGGTCGTGACGAACTTCAGCGCAAATGTTTTTCTTGAAATATTCTCTTGCGTTGTGAATGGGAATGTGTCAAAGTCTAAGCATTGATAGTCCTCTTACCGACCCGTCCCCCCATGGGTCGGTTTCCCCAAGGCCCGGTCCACCCCACCGGGCCTCTCCTTTGCGCTCTAGCGGTACTGCCCTTTGGGAGTCGTGCGCATAACGTAGTCGCGCATGATACGAACGAAGCATGAAGACGGTCACTTTGGAAGAGCGCAAGCGCGGTTGCAACCTTGCCATGGCGGCTATCGCGCAAGGCCAAGCACAGGCCGCGCGAATGGGACGGCGGCACGACCTCTGGGACGGCCACACGACATCGAGTGCATATACTTACTTAGCCGGCGTCGCTGGCAACCGCGCTTTCGACCGCCGAGAGCATACGCCGCTCGGCGGCCTTGTCTCGACGAAGGTAGCGCCACACATCGGCGTGTTCGCGGCCCGCGGTGCCCTCCCGCTCTATGGGGGTGGCGGATGGAGAATCCGAGGAGCGCAGGTTCGTGGCTTGAATCCGATGCAGTTCGGTGCTTCGCTCTTGAACCGCCACACGGCAGAACACCTTGATCCGCGTTCCGGCTTCGTCAATGCGGACCTCGGCGATGCGCCGAATCGGCTGCCGCGTTCCCAGCTTCGCTCTTGACGCCAGTGGCTCACTGGCGGGATCCCCAAGAAGTGGCGCCGATCGCAATACAAGGCTTTGGGCGTCTCTCCGGGAAACCTCGAAGCCCTCCGCAACCATCGCGGACGCGGCGGCACGAAACGCCGCCCGAGGGTCGCCTTGGAGTTGCCTCAAACTGTACGCGGAGGCCGAGGCCACAGGTCCGCCCGCAGTTGATCGCCCCGCGCTGGGCGAAGGTGCTACGCACCCACCTCCAAACCAGACCAGCAAAACGACGCCCGACAAGACATGGGTTCGAGGATTCATCTTCCGATCCTGACTTCTGTTCGGTTGCACGGCCTGCCGTCGCCCGACCCCAGTGGTCAGCCACCGGCCATAGCTAATCCCCATCCAATTGAACGCTCGCCAACCCGTTGGCCACGTTGTCGGCAAACTTGAAGACTTTATCCAATCCCGTGATGAGAAACAGCCCCCAAACGCTCGTGCCGATGTGACAAAGCACGAGCTTGCGCCGGTTGGTGATGATCTTTTTTCTTAATCGGAGCAGCTTCGCGATGTTCGACGAGTTCAGATAGTTAATCGCTGAGAACGAAACAACCACATTGAGATCCGCGGTGTGCTCCAACCTTTCCATCATGGTTACAAGATCGTCGGCGAGCGCAGGGCCCTCCTGCAATTCAAGGACGACTATGTTCTCAGACCAGTCATCAATGGACATGAAAAGACACCCTCATACCGCCCCAAAATCGCCTAAGACTCAAGTCGAGCTTAAGCGCCGTCTCGAAGGATGTCAACGCGTGCGACGGCGTTCGCCACCAAGCAGACTGAGCAGGAATTGCGGCATGCGGACGATACGGCGGGATGCACACTCGCGATCTCTAGGTGGGCGCCGGTCAAGCCGACTCGACGGTACAGGGCCGACATTCGTCCCCGCAAGGATCGGCCGCGCCACTACGAAGCACGTGTTGGATGACGGGCACGTTTTGCCCAACGCAACACCTACTCACGATTGCTGCCCGCCGCGAGGCCAAACGCCGCCCAAAAAACGCCCGCAACAAGGAAGCATGCGATCCCTGCGAATCTGGCGGCGTCCGAATCGAGGTAGGCAAAACGGGGTTGCCCGGCAATAAAGCAGAGGGTGCCCGCAACCGAGATCCCCATGGCCAACATGAACCTGACTTGCTTTGTCATCGGTACCGTCTCCGAAAGGAAGTAGCTGTTGGGCACTTACGTTAGCACCGGCGGACGCTGCCCAAAACGATGTCCGGCTCCTCACTCCTAATTCGGCCCCGAAGACCAAATATTCTGTGATTTGGGGCCTCGCAGGCGCAACCTGATTTGTTGCCGAATCGGGCGGGATGGGCCATAATCGATGAACATCGATTCACGGGCCGCCTCAACGAGACATGATTGCCAACGAGGTCGGGAACCAGCGACGCGATCGTAGGCGCGCACCGTGTGGAGAAACAAAACTGACGGATTCCTACTCAGCGTGGTTTGCGACGTGGATGATCCTGGGCGGCCTGATTGGGTTGGTCTGGATCGTGCGCCTGCTCGCAATGCGCCGCATCCTTCGCAAACGGATCGTGCTCACATCGACATCCCACGCGGGGGCGGACGGGCCCACGCCGCGGATCTCGGTGGTGGTGGCCGCCAAGGACGAGCAGGACAACATCGAGACCTGCATCGAAACGCTTCTCACCCAAGACTACGCCGATTTCGAGATCATCGCGATAGACGATCGCAGCACGGATCGCACGCCGGAGCTGCTCGACGCATTGCAATCAGAGGCCGGCGACCGACTCAAGGTCATTCACGTCACCCGGTTGCGCGAGGGCTGGTTCGGCAAGAACAACGCCATGCGCGAAGGGGTCGCCGCCGCGTCGGGCCAATGGCTCTTGTTCACCGACGCGGATTGCCGTCAGCTTTCCAAGCGAACGCTTTCGGTTGCCATGGGCGAAACGCTCGAGCACGAGTGTGATTTTCTTTCGATTACGCCGGTGCTCGAAACCAAGACCTGGTGGGAGCGCGTGCTCCAGCCGGTCTGTGCGACGGTGTTGATCATCTGGTTCCTGCCCGAGCGTGTGAACAAGCCGCACACCAAGGTGGCCTACGCCAACGGCGCGTTCATGCTGATCCGTCGCGAATGCTACGAGGCCATCGGCGCCCACGAGCGCGTGAAGACCGAAGTCAACGAAGACATCCACCTGGCACGCTTCACCAAGCAGCAGGGCTACCGGCTCCGCGTTGTGGAGAACGAGGACCTCTACGCCACGCACATGTACGCCACGCCGCGCGAGGCCTGGCGCGGTTGGAGCCGCATCTTCTACGGCTCGCTCGGCAAGCCCTGGAAACTGGCGCTCGCCGCGACCGTCTTGTTTCTTTTCTCGATGCTGCCTTGGATGGCGCTGGCGCTCTCCACGCTCGGCTGTCTGGCAGGTTGGTCCAACGCCTCCGCGCCTTGGGCGTCCGCCGCGATGCTTTGGGGTGGGGTCGTGGTGATTCAGCAGATCGTCATGGCCCTCGTTTTTCGAATTCTTCGCAGCAACGTGGCATGGTCGCTGACCTATTGGCCGGGGTGCCTTGCGACGCTGACCATGCTGGCGAGCGCGTTCTTAAAGTCCCTCGGCGCCACGAGCACCACCTGGCGCGGGACGACCTACCAAGGCGACCGCCTCGCTTCCGCCGGATCAACACCATCACCGCTTCCAGAATCAGAGTCCGACCCCGTCATCGCCGAGCCGATCAAGGAACCCTCCGCCCCTGTGTGAATCGGCGCCGACCGAAGCCGCTTGAGCACGCAGCGCCGGCGTCCTAACTAATGCGTTTGTCGCCAGCACGGTCATTGGGTTTTGGGCTTGGGCCAGACCGCGGAAAAATGGCAGTCTTGGTGCTGGCCAAGAGGAAACGCCGGTTCATGCAACACTCGTTAGGCCCTATCGATTTTCCAACGTTTCGCGAGCTTGCGCCTCCGATTACGGATGAGCAACTGCGCCCGCTGGGTTCGCGTTGTCGATGCGTGCAATTCTCGGAACCACTCTCCGACGATGAATTCAAAAGGGTGGCGGCATTTATGAGCAACTACCCACACGTATCATTCCACGTGTACGGGCATTATGGGGACGGATGTGATTTGGAATTCTTGAGGCATTTCCGCGAACTCCGTCGATTCAATGTCGACGTTTTCAAACTTCACGACTTAAACGGCCTTCGTTATTTGCCAGACGACCTGGAATCGCTTGGCGTATCCGGGACAAAGTCCAAGCGGTTTTCACTTGAATTCCTCGCTCGCTTCCGGTCCCTGCGATCCCTATACATCGAAGGCCACAAGAAGGACATTGCGGCCGTATCCAGCCTCACTTCGCTCCAAGACCTCGCCCTGCGCTCGATTACGTTACCCGATCTGGGCATCCTCAAGACCCTGTGCCATCTTCTGTCCTTGGACATATCGCTAGGGGGAACGCGCAACCTCGAGCTCCTTCCGAGGATCGGACGGATCCGGTATCTCGAACTCTGGATGATTCGCGGCCTTAAAGACCTACGTCCCGTAGCCGACATGCAGTTTTTGCAGTATCTGTTCTTGCAATCTTTACGAAGGGTTACTGATCTTCCTTCGTTTCGCAATCTGAACCGACTTCGCCGCGTGCATCTGGAGACCATGAAGGGACTGACGGACGTGCAGCCTGTAGCGGACGCACCAGCATTGGAGGAACTTCTCGCCATTGACATGGCAGAATTGCAGCCGGAAGCCGTCCTCCCATTCGTAGGACACGCCGCCTTGTGTCGCGTTTCGGTGGGGCTGGGTAGCTTGAAGAAAAACAACACCGTGGCGGAAATACTGGGGTTGCCAGAAGTCGATCGGTTGGGCAGCGGTTTTGATTTCGTACAACCGTAGTGACAAACCCACCGCAGCCTGGGCGGCCTTGGAAGCGACGTAGACCCTCAGCGTCTCCCAACTTCCCACAAACTTCAGCCGAGGCTTCGCTCCTAACCGATGGCGTTGCGGGTCATCCTGATGGCCTTGTGTCGTTGTAGCGTTCGCCCTGGAGGTGGCAATGGCGTGCGCCACGGACCATCTCCCAGACTCACAAGACCATGAAACCCCGAAAAACAAAGCGCAATCGCTTGACAACGAATGCCCCTTGCGTTAATAGATTCACTGTAGAACCCTACGGGAGGAAACGAACGAGGCTCTGGGGCTGGACTTAGGTCGATTCAGTTTCCGGGGCCAGGTCGGACTAGCGAGCGGGCAGGAAGCAGCACCCCACCGACCCAGTTCTCATAATGAATGCACATGTTCGCAGGATGCGGTTGGCGTCCGCATCAAGCGGTTGTCGTTTTTTTATTAGAGTTGGAGGAAACGGATGAACAGGCAAAAGATTGTAGCGGCGGTTCTGGGTTTGGTGTTTGCGGCGGCAGCGCCGGCCGTACGAGCGGAAGTGGTCTACCAGAACAACGATGTGGCCACACGTGGATCCGACCATGGATTCGGCAGCCCCGGCAACGAAGGTGGCGATCAAATCACGCTGGCCGGAAGCTGCCGAGTGATCACGCAGTTGGAATTGGCGCACATCGCTGCCCCGGGCACGATTGACTTGATCGTCCGTCTGTACGCCAACGACGGGCCTGTATCACCTGATCCGGCCGCGGGAAATGAACCCGGCACGCTGCTGTGGGACAGCGGGAGCCTGCCCATCACGGGCACGACCCCCGCTTCGAGCGGGTTCCAGATTTTCACAGTGGCCGTGCCCAACGTGACCGTCCCCGACACGTTTACCTGGACGATCGAGCGGGCCGACGGCGCCACTATTTCACTGCCTCGCGTAGGGCCGCCGACTACCGGCTCGAGCAGCTCGTTTATCTGGGCGCACTTCCCGACTAACTGGTCTCCCAATCAATTCGCGAGCGTGCCCGTCAACAGCTTTTACGCTGTCGTGACGGCAGCGGGCGGCACCGCCGGAATCACCTGTCCGGCGGATGCGGTTGTGGATTGCGGTGGCGATGCGAGTCCGACCGTTACGGGGACCGCCACGGCGACCGGATGCGGGACGGTCACGGTAAGCTCGAGCGATGTGCTGGCCGCATCGTGCGGTGCGGCGGGCACGATCACCAGAACATGGACCGCCAATGACGGCTCGCCGACGCCTTCCACATGCACTCAGCTTATCCAAATCATCGACAATACACCTCCGGTTCTGGCGGGCGTGCCGGCCGGGTTCCCGGTCGGGTGCAACGCGGTCCCACCTGCGGCGAACCCCACCGCTACCGACGGCTGCGGCGCCGCCCCGGTGGCGGTCGCGTTCAGCGAAACCAACGTACCAGGTGCGTGCGCCCAGTCCTTCGCGCTGCACCGCACCTGGACCGCGACGGATGCCTGCGGGAATTCGACCAGCGCCACCCAGATTATTACCGTTCAGGACACGACGGCGCCGACCTTTACCGGTGTCCCCGTGGGCGCCTCGGCAGAATGTGACGCCGTCCCGGCACGCGTCGATCCGACAGTCATCGACAATTGCGACAGCGCCGCCGTCACCTCATTCACCGAAACCACCACGGGAACCTGCGGTGCAACGGTGATCACGCGTACCTGGACAGCCACCGACGCCTGCGGCAACAGCAACGCCGTCTCGCAGACCATCAACGTGACGGACACCACGCCTCCGGTCGCCACGGCAACCCTGATTTTTGCCAGCGCCGGCGACGAGGAAGGGAAACCGCATGATGACGACGAGGGCATGTTCCAGGTCGTCGCATCCTGTAGCGACAACTGCGCCGGATCAGGCGGATGCACCGCGCCGGTCCTTACGGCCGAGTTGCAGTGTTGGGGTGGCGGCGTCATTGCGGTAAATCCCGGCGACATCGTCGAGATCGAAATGGACGACGAGGGTTGCGATATCGAGATTGAAGGCGGCAAGATCGAAATCGAGGGCGACGTGACGCTCGTGGTGACCTGTACGGATGCCACCGGCAACACGACGCAGGCGACCGCGGCTCCGCTCGGGCTACAGCCTGACAACGACAACGAGTGGGAAGACGACGACTAACCCCCACGCGCATCGATCACATCGCCCCCCGAACCATCGTTCGGGGGGCGATACGCTTAA
Source organism: uncultured Phycisphaeraceae bacterium (assembly GCA_964651325.1). Lineage (GTDB taxonomy): Bacteria > Planctomycetota > Phycisphaerae > UBA1845 > UBA1845 > JADFOB01. The sequence continues at coordinate 4,543 of CAZYXP010000009.1, read as the reverse complement.
AGTGGCGTAAGAGTTGCGTCCAAGCCGATGCAACATCCTGGCGTTGTACCGGCTCAGCAAGCGGCTGAAACAGTTCAGACCGGGCTGCCCGAAGAATCTTGGCACAGCGATCCACAACCGCAAGCGGCCAGCGATCAGCCCAGGGCAGGTCAGCCGCGACAAAGCTGAGCGCAGATGGCGATCGCATGAAAGCGAGGTGGCATGTTAAGAAGAAACACACGGCGGGCCGTCTTGCTGGCGGTTGGGGCCTATCTGACCTTGCTTGGCAGTTGCCTTCCCGAGAATTACTTCGCACTGAGCGCTCGGCGGATCGCCGTTGACCTGGCGGACAGCCTTGTCGGGATCGCCGTGGCGCCGGTCTTCGACCTTGTGGGCAACGGATTCGGCACGGTTGAACCCTAATGATTTAGGGGCGATCGGCCAGGTTCTTCGCCGGCGATTCACCCGCGTGATCTGGCAACAGCCCACGGTATTCCGCGGCCCGGCCAGGCTCACCGAGGGCATCGTACAGGCGAACGAGTCTCCTGATCGCCCGGGTCGTGTGCTCTTCGGACTGACCAAATTTGGCCTTGAGCACCGGATAGCTTTCCACCAGAAGTGGTTCAGCTTCGTCTACCCATCCCAGCCTCAGAACGCAATCACCTAGGGCGTTTTGCGCATTCGCGGTCTTCCACGCGCCGGGCTTGAGTCGTTGGCGGCGCAGGGTCAGGCACTCGCGTAGCAACGGCTCCGCCGCGCCGTAGTCACCTTGAAACAGCAGCACCTCGCCCAACTTGAACGCGCCCACCGCGATGTCGGGATGGTCTACCGGCAAGACTTCACGCCACAACCCTAGCGCTTCTCGCAACAGCGGCTCCGCCTCGTCGTATTCCCCTTTTTGCACGAGCAAGACGGCCAGGCTGTAGATGGCATTGATGGTAGCCAGATGGCGATCGCCCGGCTTGCTGCGCAGCGATTCGAGGGTTCTCCGGTAGAGTTTCTCCGCCTCCATGAGTTTGCCTTGCTCTCTTAGGAACGTGGCGAAATTCATGGTTGCGGTAAGCGTCCTGGGATGACCGGCCCCTAACTTGCGGTCTAGCGACGCCATCGTTTCACGATAAAGCGTGTTTGCTTCATCCCACTTCCTCTGCGCTCTGAGCACGATGGCAAGATTGTTCATGGAGGTCAGCGTATCGGGATGGTCGTCTCCCAACACGCGGCGTCTGGTGTTCAGCGTTTGGCGATAAAGTGTCTCCGCGTCGGACAACTTGCCCTCGGCCTTGAGCAAAGCCGCAAGGTTGTTCGCCGAGCGTAGCGTATCCGGATGATCCTGCCCCAGAACATGGCGCTGCGCCTCAAGGATCATGCGATAAAGTTGCCCCGCCTCGGGTAGCTTGTCCTCGATCTTGAGCAGCGATGCCAGGTTGTTGGCCGTTAGAAGTGTATTCGAATCATCGTCACCAAGGGTGCGTCTTTGGATTTCGAGCGTCTTGAGATACAGCCGCTCAGCATCGGCCAGCTTGCCCTTCGCTTGAAGTAACACGGCCAAGGCCTTCGTCGTTTTCAGCGTCAGCCGGTCTTCCTCCGGCAGAACCCTGTGTTGGATCTCTAGTATCTCGCGATACATCTGCTCGGCGGCGCCACTTTGGCCAATGGCATTAAGCAATAGGGCCAGATTGTGTTGTGTTTCCAGTGTCTTCCTGTTTTCGAGGCCCAGAACACGTCGTCGCGTTTCAAGTGCCGCGCGGAACAGTTTCTCAGCCTTAGCGAACTTGCCGCGGGCCTGATACAGCAACGCCAATTCATCCATGTCCGCAAGCGTCTGTGGATCCTCGCTCCCCCAGTCACGACGATCGACACGAAGGGCGGCGACCAGATGAGGCTCCGCCTTGTCAAGTAGACCTGATACGCGGTAGCTCTTTCCAAGGACCAGGTGAACCGCAGCTTCGTTCTCCGGCTCAATGCGACGAGTGCCATCGTTGATTCTCGCGGCTACCTGATCCAGTGCTTCCAGGACCGTGACTCTCTTGTCCGTGTTTTCCGGGTTGGCGGTCCGGAGAAAGACATCAAAAAGCGTATCCGCGGTCGCCTGATTGCGCTGCACGGCCTGGTGGGCCCGCGCCGTCCGTTCTTCGGCACGGGCACCCTGTTCTTCGGCGCGCACACGCTGTATTTCTGTCTTCAGATTTGATTTGGTGAGCGCGATCGATCCAGCCGCGAGCGTGAGCAACAATGCGACCGAGCCAAGAACGATGGCTTTATTGCGTTGGGCGAACTTCTTGAGTACGTAGGCGGAGCTTGGAGGGCGCGCGAGGATCGGCTCGTCGGCCATGTAGCGGCGCAGATCCTCGGCCAGGGCGGAGGCCGTCGGGTAGCGGTCTGATTTTTGCCTTTCCAACGCCTTGGTGATGATGATATCCAGATCGCCTCGGAATGCCTTGTTGATCTCACCGAGCGGTCGAGGCACTTCCTGGCTGATGATGCGGATCGCATCGGAAATCGACTTGCGACTTAGATCATGGGGTAGGCAACCGCCAAGCAACTGATAGCCGATCACGCCGAGCGCATAGACATCCGTTCGAGTGTCAAGGTCGCCAGGCTTGCCCTTGACTTGTTCGAAACTCATGTAGGGAATGGTCCCGGTCAGGGACTCGCTGCCGGGAGGCGACACGGTTGGGTCCGACGCTTGATCGATCGCCAGGGCAATACCGAAGTCCAAAATCTTCGGTTGGCCCGATTTGTCGATGAGGATGTTGCCGGGTTTGAGATCCCGGTGAATGACACCCTTCTGATGGGCATGCTCCACGCCGTCGCACACTTTGATTAAGACTTCGAGCCGCGCACGCGTGCCGAGGGCGTGTTTCACGGCGAATTCGTTCAGCGGCAAACCCCGAATGAGTTCCATGGCGAAAAACGGCTGAGGCCCGTATCCGGCGTCCGACGTGCCCGCTTCGAAAATCTGCGCGATGCCGGGGTGTTGCAGCCGGCCGAGCATCTGCCCCTCCTGCTCGAACCGTTTCAGCGAAGCATCAGACGCGCCCCCCGGCTTGAGCACCTTGAGCGCGACGTCGCGGTGGGGATTCTGTTGCGCCGCACGATACACGACCCCCATGCTCCCCTCCCCAAGCACGTCGAGGATCCGGTAGTCGTTGACTTGCAGGGGTTGGGGGATGTCGCCGCTCGGCGCGCCGGCCGCGGGTTGGGTCGGCGCTTGCGTGGCCAGCGTGGCCGCATCCGTACCGGCGGCTCGCACAAACTCGTGGCGCAGGAGTCGCTCCACATCGCCGCGAAGCTCCGCGTCTTGGCCACAGGCCTCGTCGAGGTACGACGCCTGCGCCGCGGGGGCGCGATGGCGCGCGATGTTCGCAATTTCCTCGATCTTGTCGTCGCGTGGGTTCGTCAAAGCGTTCCCCCTTTCAGACAACCCGGCCGGATGCGAAGTTGCCGACTCCAGCCTCACACATTATACCTGATTGCGGCTTGCCCGCCCGGGCGGTTCCCTTAGATTGGCCCCAGTCAGTCGGCCGGGCGGACGCCTGGGCGATCGAAGTGTGAAAATGGGGAGTCTACTTTCACGGTAAAGGACAGAGACGATGGAAACTCCCGAAGACCGAGAAGGAATCCCAGCTGCGGCGCCATTGGAACTGCGGGCCGTAGCCGGACCGACGGCCGTGTCCTTCCTGCTTCCAATGCGAGATCCCGCGACCATCGGTCGCCGATCGGCCAGCCTGCTGCAGCTGAATGACCCGGCCGTTTCCCGGGACCACGCCACGTTCTACTTTCGATCGTCGGAAGGATCCCACGGCGACCTCAAGGGCGAGTGGCTGCTCGAGGATCTAGGGAGCACCCATGGCACGTGGCTCAACGGCGTGCGGCTCGAATCCAACCGGCAATACCGTTTCCAAGTCAACGATCTGGTCGTCATCGGACCGTGGACGCTCCTTGTGGTTGACCCTCATGCCGCACCCCCATCTGGCACCACCATGGCCACGATTAGCGATGCGCCCATCTTGGACACGCTGGTGTCCCGGCTCGATCCACCGGAGGAGGAACAACTATCGAACGAGAATCTGCGGCTGTTGCAGCAATGCTCCGAACGCATTCACGGGGCCCGCCGCGAAAGGGATCTTGTGGATGCCGTTCTTGACGCCGCGGAAGCAGGCACGACGTTTTCCGGTTGCGTGTTCCTGCGCCCCATGACCGAAAAGGAGCAAATCGAAGTCGTGGCCCACCGGGGAGACGACCCCACGACCGGAGCCACGCCACGACTCAGCCATACACTGATTCGCGAGGCCTGTAGCGGTTACCCCGTCTGCCTGCAACGTGGGGCCGGCGAATTGTTGTCCGCGTCGCATGGCCGACCCGCATCGAAAGTGATGGCGGTGTGTGTTCCGATCATGGTGGAGTCAGCCTTGGCCGGCTTCATCTACCTTGACCGACCTACCAACGATCCCGAGCGCGAGTTAGCGGTCGAGGTCGCGGAGGCCTTTCCACTGGCGTTGGCCCATTTGGCCGCCCTTGGCATGGCCAATCTGATGCGGATCGACATTGAGCAACGGCAAGT